>NZ_JBHVPH010000024.1:0-132755 GCF_042887425.1 Kitasatospora sp. NPDC057940 | reverse complement strand
CTGATCTAACGTCCCGTCGAGGGGTGCGGGCGGGCGCGGCCCCCCGGGGCCGCCAAGGACGGGTAGGGACACCCGCGGGGGGGGCGGCCCGGAACCACCCCGACATCAAACCCGGGGTCACCCCCCCGCCCCCGGGGGGGCCGGGGGGGGGCCGGCGCCCCGGCCCACGACGGGCGTTCCTCGCGGTGCGCCGTGCGGTCAGACGGTCAGACGGCCTGCAAGTAGAACAGGTCCGGCCCGCTGTCCTGGATCATCTGGACGCCCGAGACGTCGCTGTGGCCCTGGGAGGCGACCCATTTGTCGGAGTTGAGGTTCTGGAGCGCGAAGCGGTCGGTGCCCGCAACCTTCGCCATCCGGAACGCCTGGTTCTCGGGGACGTCGTCGCCGCAGCCGACGGTGATGATCCAGGTGCCGCTCTCCTTGCCCCAGCGGTCGACCACCATGCACCAGTCGCGCCAGCCGTCGCGGAAGTAGACCAGGTCGCGGCCGTCGGAGGTGTGCTTGCGGCAGACCCGCCACCTCTGGTTGGCGTTCGAGTACTTGTCCCAGGCGTACTGGATGACCGCGCCGTGGTTCGCGGGGTCGAGGGACACGGTCAGCGGCAGTCCGGCGCCGGCGGTGTTGATCCGGTAGAGGCCGGCGCTGCAGGGGTACTCGCCCGCCGGGTCCCCGGCGAGGGCGGTGGCCGAGGCGGGGGCGGCCAGGGCGGCGGGGGAGGCGGTGAACAGCAGGGCGCCGGCGGCGGCGACCGTGCCGAGGGCGTTCAGCGGGCGGCGGGCGCGGGAGCGCGGACGGTGCGGGTGGGGCATCGTGGACTCGCTTTCGCAGCAGAGGGGTTGGGCCTTGTCCGGGACGGCCGGCATCAGCAGGCGAGTCGCGCCCGGGCGGCCGCGCGCAGGGTGCCGGCCGGCTCCGGGTAGGCGCAGGAGACGGTGCCCTGCTCCGGGACGTCGAAGGTGATGAAGGTGCCGGGGCCGTTCGGGCTGGTGTTGATCCAGTAGCCCGTGTTCCCGCTGCGGGCGCAGATGTAGCGGACCCACTCGCCGGTGACCTTCCGGGTGCCGCGGTAGAGGCCGTAGTAGCCGGGGCTGTTGAAGTTCACGGTGTCGGTGACGGTGGTGGTGCGGGTGGTCGCCTTGGTGCTGGCCACGGCGAATCCGACCTTGACGCTCACCTTGGCGAAGATCGCCTTGAATTCGGCGCTCACCTCGGTGCTGGTGTTGATCGTGGTGCTCACCGAGTCGACCTCGCTGAGGGTCTTGGTGTAACTGCCGGTGGTGCCGGGGGTGATCGCGACCGCGATGAAGTCGGTGACGGTCGGTTCGACCCGGGCGGAGGCGATGTCCTCCCACAGGTAGTCGCGGGCGGGGTCGCAGGTGGCGGTCGGTGGTGCGGTGTCGGCGTGTGCGGGCGCGGCGCCGAGGCCGAGCCCGGTCACCGCGACCAGTGCGGCGACTCCTGAGGTGAAGGCGGTGCGCCTGGTGCGCGAGCTCATGCGGGTGCTCCTCCGGTGGACGATGAAGGCACTGCGATCCACGTCATGTCATGTGCATGACGTGAATCCCCCGTGGGGAAATCTTCACGTTCGCGGTGGGGCTCCGGCCATCCCAGATTCCTGGGGGCGTGCGGCGGGGCGCGCGTCAGGGGTGCGGGGCGGGGGCTCTGGGCGGGGCGCGCGCCAGGCGCGCGCGGGGCCCCGGGTCAGCAGCGCCCCCCGCCGAGCATGATCCGCGCGATCAGCTCCTGCCGGCTGCCCACCCCGGTCTTGGTGAACACCGACTTCAGGTGGTCCTGCACCGTGTACGGCGTCATCGCGAGCAGCCGGGCCACGTCCCGGGTGTCGCTGCCGCGCACCAGCAGCAGCGCCACCTCCTGCTCGCGGGCGGTCAGTCCGTACGCGGCCAGGTAGAGCGGCATCACCTCGGCCGGCGAGGCGAGCGTCGCCACCACCGTCACCTCGTCCGCCGCCGCGTCGCCGCGCAGCGCCGACCCGTGCAGCAGGTACCAGCGGTCGTCCCGGGTGCGGACCCGTACCGGCGTCTGCGGCGCGGCCAGCCCGTGCGCCGCCCGGCGGGCGTGCTCGGCGGCCATCGCCACGGAGGTCGGGACACCGAGCGAGGTGGGGGTGGGGTCGGCCAGCCGGTCGAGCAGGTCCTCGGCCGGGCCGGACACCGCCCGCAGCCGGTTGCGCCGGTCGAGCAGCAGGACCGCCGGTCCCGCGTCCTCCTGGTCCGGCGCGCCGACCGGAATGTGGCACGCCCGCAGCGCGGTGCCCAGGTGGCGGGCGGCGGCGCCGGCGAGCTCGCGCTGGCGTCCCAGGTAGGGGCCGCGGTCCGGGGCCCGCATGAACGCCGCGCACCCCCACATCCCGCCCGTCGCGTCGAACACCGCCCGCAGCTCGTCCCCGAACCCGGCCGGCGCTATCTGCTCCCGGAACCGCACGCTCTCCTGCGGGCGCCCCTTGGTCGCCCGGCTCAGCGTCTCCGCCTGCGCCCCGCTGTGCCGGATCTTCGGGAAGGTCGCGAGGTCGTCCTCCCAGACCTCCAGCCTGACGGCGTTCTCGTACGCCGTCAGGCTGAGGTCCTCGCTCTGCACCGAGTTCACCAGACCGGTCGCCGGATCGGCCGTGTGCCAGCACACCGCGTCGAACTCCAGGACCGGGCGCAGCAGTTCGTCCGCCCGCCGGAACACCTCCGGCGCCGTCAATCCCTCCCCGGCGAGCTCCCGCATTCCCTCGATCGCCGACCGCGCCGCCACCCCACGAGCCCCACGTGATCCCATGGCGGGAAGCTAACACGCTGTTCGTACCCCCACCTACGCGCCGATCGGCGGGGTCCGCCTCCTCCTCGCGGTGGGCCGACGGCCCCCGGCGTCATCCTGACGTCCTGTCATGTCGGCCGGGGGCGGCGCGCGCCGGGGGCTCAGCCGGGCAGCGAGTCCATGAAGGAGCTGACCGAGAAGACGGCCTTGCCGGGCCCGGCCGGGCCGTAGCCGGGCGGGGAGGAGAGGCCGAACTCCTCCAGGGTGGCGCGGTAGGCCTGGAGCAGGCGGATGTGGTACTCCAGCGGGGCGCCCTGGGGGTTGGCCTTGCCGAGCGGGGTGGTGGGTTCGGGGCACCAGGTGGTGAAGCGGGGCACCACGCCGCGGGACATGAAGAAGCGCAGGCCCTCCCGGGTGGAGGCGATGGCCTCGTCGACGGTGGTGAAGCCGAAGGGCTGCGCCATCTCGACCCCGGCGACGAAGTTGGGGATCACGTTCTCCGGGCCGAACACCTCGGTGGAGTCGAGGATGCGCCGGTGCCACTCGTCGCGGCCGACGTAGCGCTCCTTGCCGGGGCAGTACAGCTCGAACAGGCGCTTGTCCCAGACCTCGAAGTTGGGGTGGTAGATCCGCACGCCGTAGTCGTGGAAGCGCTGGACGTCCTCGCGCGGCAGGGCCTGCGCGACGACCTTGCCGATCCAGCGCCCGGGGAAGCGCTCCTCGATGGCCTTGGCGTACTGGCCGTAGAAGTCGGCCTCGTCCCGGCCGCCGACCTGCGAGGTGATGGCGCCGCCGGTGAGGGTGTACGCCTGGGAGGCGCGGGCGGTGTCGTGGCGGTCGATGAGCTCCAGCGCCTCCAGCACCTCCTCGACCGGCTTGACCCCGGTGTAGGGGCGGCCCGCGGCCTTGTGCTGGCGCCAGTTGTGGTTGATGTCGCAGTACTGGCACTCCTCCTTGGCGCCGAAGTACTGGCAGACCCGGAAGACCGTCAGGTAGATCAGGTAGCCCCACTGGATGGTCGGGGCGACCTCCATCACCGACTTCCCGTTGACCAGGGTGTGCCGGTAGTAGTCCGGCATCGGGGGCAGGCCCACGTCGGCGATCCGCGCGCCGTCGAGGTACAGGCCGAGCGTGCCGTCCTCCCCGGCGCCGACCCGGTACGGCGAGTCCGGGTTGACGCGCACCGACACCACGGTGCGGCGCAGCCCGTACGGGCCGCCGGTGAGCACGACCTCCTCCGGCGGGCGGTTGAGCGCGGCCGCGCCGAGCTCCGGCAGGGTGCGGTGGTCGAAGGAGAAGATGAAGTACGACTTCGGCTTGACCTCGCCGCTCCCGTCGGCGCCGGTGCTGCCGCTGAGGGCGGACTCGTCGAAGGCCATGCCGCCGCGCAGCAGGTCCTCCTTGATCACGGCCTCCCGGGGCACGTCGGGGAAGCGCTCCATGAGGTCCTCGACCAGTGCGGTGCGGCTGCGGCCCTGGGTCTCCATGTGCTGGTACGTCCTTCCTGGCCCCGTTCCGTCACGGGGTCGTGGCCATTCTTCTCCCCCTTACGCCGGCGGGCGCGGCGGACCGATGCATGAGGAGGCGGCGTTTCAAACGCCATACGGGCCTACGTTCACCTGATCGGGTGTAGAAGATCGTCCGGAACGTTTCCGAACCGGTCCCCGCGCCTACGGTTGTGAACCGAGCGAGACGGGGGCGCGTTCGAAGAGCGCCCACGCCGTCGGCTCAGGTGACGAACCGTCACGTCCTGCGATCCTTCATCAGAGTCAGAGGAGGCTCCATGCCCCTGTGCACCAGAGCGGGGACACCCTTCGAGCGCACTGCCGCGGCGGCGGTGGGGTCATGAGCTCCTCGGCGATCGAGCGGATCCTGCGCGGGCCGAGCGGCCTGGGCACCGCGGGCCTGAACCTGGCACCGAGTCCCCCCGCCCCGAGCGCACCCGCACCCGCACCCGACACCCCCGCACCCGACACCCCCGTGCCCGGCGTCCCCGCGTCCGACAGCCCCGCGCCGGGTGGTGCCAAGCCGAAGCCCGGCGACGCCATCCCGGGCCTCTACCACCACCCGGTGGCCGAGCCCGACCCGGTGCGGGTGGAGGAGCTGAGCCTCAAGATCAAGGCCTGGGCGCTGGACGAGGTCGAGCTGTACCCGCCGGACTGGGAGAAGCAGTTCGACGGCTTCTCGACCGGCCGCTACATGGTGGCCTGCCACCCGGACGCGCCCAGCGTCGACCACCTGATGCTCGCCGCCCGCCTGATGGTCGCCGAGAACGCGGTCGACGACTGCTACTGCGAGGAGCACGGCGGCTCACCGGTCGGCCTCGGCGGGCGCCTGCTGCTGGCGCACACCGCGCTCGACCCGCTGCACACCACCCCGGAGTACCACCCGGAGTGGGAGGCCTCGCTGTACGAGGACGCGCCCCGCCGGGCGTACCGCTCCGCGATGGAGTACTTCACCCGGGCCTCCACGCCCTCCCAGGCGGACCGGTTCCGGCACGACATGGCCCGGCTGCACCTCGGGTACCTCGCCGAGGCGTCGTGGGCCGAGACCGAGCACGTCCCGCAGGTCTGGGAGTACCTGGCGATGCGGCAGTTCAACAACTTCCGCCCCTGCCCGACGATCACGGACAGCGTCGGCGGCTACGAGCTGCCGGCCGAACTGCACGCGCTACCCGCCATGCAGCGCGTGATCGCCCTGGCCGGCAACGCGACCACCATCGTCAACGACCTGTACTCGTACACCAAGGAGCTGTCCATCCCCGGACTGCACCTGAACCTGCCCGTGGTGATCGCCGAACGCGAGGACTGCTCGCACCGGGACGGCTACCTCAAGGCGGTCGAGGTCCACAACGACCTGATGCACGCCTTCGAGGCCGAGGCGGCCGCGCTGGCCGCGGCCTGCCCCGTCCCGACCCTCGTACGGTTCCTGCGCGGTGTGTCCGCGTGGGTCGACGGCAACCACTTCTGGCACCGGACCAACTCCTTCCGTTACACCCTGCCCGACTTCTGGTGACCACCGTTTCCGGCAGCCATCCCCTTCCGTTGATCACCCGCTAGGAGCTGACGCATGTCCCTGACCGACGACATCACCACCCCCGCCGACAACGCCGCCATCCCCGGGCCGGCGACTCCCTACCAGGGCGACATCGCACGCTACTGGGACCACGAGGCACGGCCGGTCAACCTTCGCCTCGGCGACGTGGACGGCCTCTACCACCACCACTACGGCATCGGCGACGTCGACCACGCCGCCATCGGCGACCCGGCCGACAGCGAGCGCGAGAAGAAGGTGATCACCGAGCTGCACCGCCTGGAGTCCGCGCAGGCCGAGCTGCTCCTCGACCACCTGGGCGCGGTTCCGGCCGACGCCACCCTGGTGGACGCGGGCTGCGGCCGCGGCGGCTCGATGGTGATGGCCCACCAGCGCTTCGGCTGCCGGGTCCAGGGCGTCACGCTCTCCGCCAAGCAGGCCGAGTTCGGCAACAACCGGGCCCGCGAGCTGGGCATCGGCGACTTCGTCCGCTCGCAGGTCTGCAACATGCTCGACATGCCGTTCGAGACCGGCCAGGTGGCGGGCTCGTGGAACAACGAGTCCAGCATGTACGTCGACCTGCACGACCTGTTCGCCGAGCACTCCCGGATCCTCGCCGTCGGCGGGCGGTACGTGACCGTCACCGGCTGCTGGAACCCCGCCTACGGGCAGCCGTCCAAGTGGGTCTCGCAGATCAACGCGCACTTCGAGTGCAACATCCACTCCCGCCGGGAGTACCTGCGGGCCATGGCCGACAACCGGCTGGTGCCGCAGGCCGTCATCGACCTGACCCCCGCCACCCTGCCCTACTGGGAGCTGCGCGCCACCTCCTCGCTGGTCACCGGCATCGAGGAGGCGTTCATCAACTCCTACAAGGACGGCTCCTTCCAGTACGTCCTGATCGCGGCCGACCGGGTCTGACCGGGGTCCGGCCGGGGTCCGGCCGGGTTCTGACCAGGCCTGACAGGTCTGACGGTCCGAGTGCGACGGTGGCCTCCCCGCGGGTGCGGGGAGGCCACCGTCCTTTCGGCTACCGCCGGGTGAAGGTGAGGTGGGTGACGCCGCTCGGGCTGGTCACCGCCTCGGTGCGGAAGCGCTGTTCCAGGCCTTCGAGCCCGTCCCAGAGCCGCTCGCCGCGGCCGAGGACGATCGGCACCACCACCACGTGCAGGTGGTCGATCAGGTCCGCCGCCAGGAAGGCCCGGACGGTGCTCGGGCCGCCGCCGATCCGGACGTCCTTCCCGCCGGCCGCCGCCTTGGCCTGGCGCAGTGCCTCCTCGGGCGTGGCGTCGAGGAAGTGGAAGGTCGTCCCGCCCGCCATCTCCAGCGCGGGGCGCGGGTGGTGGGTGAGGACGAAGACCGGGGTGCGGAACACCGGCTCCGGCCCCCACCAGCCCTTCCACTCGTGGTCCTGCCACGGGCCGCGCTGCGGGCCGAACTTGTTGCGCCCCATGATCTCCGCGCCGATGCCGTCGCTCCAGGTGCGGGCCATCGCGTCGTCGACGCCGGTGTCGACGCCGGTGTCGCCCGCCCGGCCGTGCATCTGCCGGAAGGTCCGGGTCTGGAAGAACCAGCCGTGCAGCCGGTCGCCGGCGTGGCCGAACGGCGAGTCGAGGCTCTGCCCCTCGCCCGTTCCGTAGCCGTCGAGCGAGATCGAGAAGTTGTGGACGCGGACCAGGGACACGGGAGTTCCTCCGGTGCTCGGTGCTCCGGCGCGGACCGGGCCGCGCCTGCTGGACGGCCCACGCTAACCCGGGCGGGAGCGGTACAGCCGTCACGCTATTGTCGTGTCTTCTTCACCCGAAGCTCGCCCTGGTGGGCGATGCTTCGTCCGACCGTCCGGGAGGGGCGGCCGGAGGCACATCCGCACCTGGGGGGACAGTACCTGTGACCGTACGCCGCACCGCCGCCGCCATCCTGGCGGCCGGCCTGCTCGCCGCCGCCGCGGCCCTGGTTCCGACGACCGCCGACGCGGCGCAGGACGCGGCCGCGAGCGGCCCGGCGGACCTGCCGTTCGGCTCGGCCACCACCGTCGGCCTGCACAACACCTACGACCCGGCCGCCTACCCGTACCTCGCCCAGGGGCTCGACACCGGCACCGGGATGATCGAGCTGGACATCTGGACGGACGTCGTCACCAAGGAGTGGAAGGTCAGCCACTCCAACCCGCTCGGCAACTCCAACAACTGCACCGCCGCCAGCACCCCGGCGCAGCTCTACAGCGGCGGCGCCAACAAGAACCTGGAGAACTGCCTCGACGACGTCCGGGTCTGGCTCGGCGCCCACCCCGGCGCCGGCCCGCTGGTGGTCAAGCTGGAGCTGAAGGCGGGCTTCTCCGCCAACCTCGGCATGGGGCCGAAGGAACTGGACGCGCTGATCGCCGCCCACCTGGGTTCGGCCGTGCTGCGCCCCGCCGACCTGCTCGCCAAGCCGGGCGGCGGCTCGTACGCCGGCGTCGACGAGGCGGTGCGGGCCGGCAACTGGCCGAGCCGCGCGGCGCTGGCCGGAAAGGTCCTGCTGTACGCGATCCCGGGGACGGTCGAGGAGAGCAACCCCTTCGACACCCTGCACACCGACGTCGAGTACGGCCGCCACCTGCGCGACCTCGCCGCCGCCGGCCGGATCGGCGACGCCCAGCTGTTCCCCGCCGTGCACGGCGCCAAGACCGGCGACCCGCGGGCCGCGTACACGGGCGCGGACGCCGGGATCCGGCCCTGGTTCGTGGTCTTCGACGGCGACGCCGCCACGTACCTCAACGGCGTCGACACCGCGTGGTACGACCGCTCGCACTACCTGCTGGTCATGACGGACGCGCACAACGTGGCGCCCGCCATCAGTGCCACCGACCCGACGGCGGACCAGGCCCGCGCCCGCACCGAGCAGCTGGCCCGGGCGCACGCCAGCATCGTCTCCAGCGACTGGCGCAAGCTGCCGGCCGTCCAGTCCCTGGCCCTGCCCCGGGGCTGACGCCGGGACGCCGGACGCGCCACCGGGGCGGTGAACGCCCCGGTGGCGCAGTCGTGTCCGGCCTCGGCTCGGCTCGGCTCGGCTCGGCTCGGCTTCGCGCGGGGCGGGCCCGGCCGACTGCTGTCCAGGTCAAGTCCGTTGCGGGTACGTCGAGTTGACCAGAGATGAAGAGTTGGATCAGGGCTTTCGGCGGGCCGGGCCGGTCGCCATGCTGGTTGTCATGACCCGAACTCTACGCGCGTGGAAGTCTCGCGCCGCCGCCGTCACCACCGTCGCCCTGATGACCCTCGCGCCCGTCGCGGTCGCCACCGAGGCGCACGCCGCGGTGAGCGGCTCGGTGTGCCTGTCCGCCCTGCCGTCGCAGGCACGCACCACGCTCAACCTGATCGCCTCCGGCGGGCCGTTCCCGTACAGCCAGGACGGCGTGGTGTTCCAGAACAAGGAGCACGTGCTGCCGAGCCAGTCCTCCGGCTACTACCACGAGTACACCGTGGTGACGCCCGGCTCGCCGACCCGTGGCACCCGCCGGATCGTCACCGGCCAGCGCACCCGCGAGGACTACTACACCGGCGACCACTATGTGACCTTCCGTCTGATCAACTTCGGCTGCTGACCGGCTCTTCACGCTCCCGGGCTCCCGGCGCCCCCGGCGCAACAGGGGGCCCGGGAGCGCCGCGAGGCCGCACACGGTAGCGTCGCGGCACTGTCCGAGGAGCCCCGCGAGGGCTCCGTCCCCTGGAGGTCTCCGTGCCGCAGATCCTGGTCGACCACTCCGCCGGCCTCGACCTCGACGAGGTGGGCTTCGCCGAGGAGGTCCACCGGCTGATCGCCGAGGTGATCGACACCACCGTGGCGGACTGCAAGACGCTGTTCCGCCCGGCCGGGCGCCACCTGGTCGGCGACGGAACGGGCGGGCGCGCGGTCGTGTTGGTGGAGGTCAAGATCCTGGCCGGCCGCAGCACCGCGCAGCGCGCCGAGCTGACGGCCCGGGTGCTCGCCGCGCTGGAGGCCCGCCTCGCCGTGCCCGCCGCGATCGGCGTGGAGGTCACCGAACTGGACCGCGAGACCTACCGCTTCGTCCACCACCCCGGCCGGTAGCACCGGGCCGCTAGGGGTGGTGGACCTCGCCGCGTCCGATACCGCGCCACCCCGATCGGTGCCATGCTGAGGCCATGACAGATCGGACCGGAACCACCCCGCCGCGCGAGGAGCCGCAAGCAGGCCGGCGGCGACGGGAGTTGGCCGCCGCCACGGTGGGCTCGGTGGTCGAGTCCTTCGACTGGAACATCTACGCCGTCCTCGCCCCGTACTTCGCGGCGGACCTCTTCGGGCACGGCAAGGGCGGGGTCAGCGGCCTGCTCGGGGCGTACGCGACCTTCGCGGTCGGGTTCGTCGCCCGGCCGGTCGGCTCCTACCTGATCGGGCGGCTCAGCGACACCCGGGGGCGGCGCTTCGCCCTGACCCTCGGCATGTCCGTGATCGCCGCCGCCAGCCTCGGCATCGCCGTGCTGCCGGACCAGCGGACGATCGGCGCCTGGGCGGCGGTCCTGGCCGTCGCCGCGCGGGTGGTGCAGGGGCTGGCCTTCGGCGGGGAGGCGCCCAGCGTCGCCGCGTACGTGACCGAGACGGCCCCGCCCCGGCACCGCTTCGCGTTCAGCTCGGTCTCCTACGGCGGGATCATCGTCGGCTCGCTGCTCTCCTACGGGGTGCTCGCGCTGCTGCTGCACACCCTCGGCAAGTCCGGTGTGACCAACGGCGGTTGGCGCTGGGCCTTCGTGGTCGCGGCGCTGCTCGGGCTGGCCGCCGTCTGGGTGCGCCGGGCGGCCCCGGAGAGCGCGGAGTTCCGCCGCGCCCGGGCGGAGTCGACGGGCGCCCGCCCGCCGTTCCTGCGGGTGCTGCGCGAGCACCGCTGGGCGGTGCTCACCGTCTTCCTCAACACCCTGGGCGGGACGGTCGGTTACTACTTCGCCCTGGTCTACCTGCCGCAGTACGCCGCCGCCTACGGGGTGGTCGACCGGGAGCAGGCGACCTCCTTCATGACCGTGGTGCTCGCGGTGGTGCTGGTCACCATGCTGCTCAGCGGCGCCGCCGCCGACCGCTTCGGCCTGCTGCCGGTGGCCCGGGCCGGGTTCGCGCTGCCGGTGCTGCTGGTCCCGGTGCTGCTGATCGGGCTGCGGCAGGGCTGGCTGCCGTTCCAGCTCGTCGCCGTGCTGCTGGGGATGCTGGTGGCGACGGTGCTCGGGACGCTCAACGTCTTCACCGGCCTGCTGTTCCCGACGGAGGTCCGCGCCCTCGGTCTGGGCGTGGTCAACGCGGCCACCATCGCCGTGTTCGGCGGCTCCTTCCCGCTGCTCGCCGAGTGGCTGCACGACCACCACCGCCTCGGCCTGATCCCCGGCTACGTCACCCTCTGCACGCTGGGCCCGGCGCTCGGCCTCGTCACCGCGATGCGGGTGCCGTCCTTCGCCGCCGCCGTGGGCGCTCCGGCCGTCAGGGCGCGCAGCGGTCGGGTACCGTCCCAAAGTGGCTGACGTTCGATCATGTCCTGTGGTTGAGTGGGACGGGAACGAACGTGCGGAAGGGCAAGACATGGAGAACAGCGGTCCGGACGGCTGGCTGACCGGGGTCCGGTTCGAGGAGGCGCCGCAGGTGGACCTGCGCACCGACCGCGCGCACCCGGCCCGGGTCTACGACTACCTGCTCGGCGGCAAGACCAACTTCCCGGTGGACCGCGAGGTCGGCGACCGCATCCTCGGGGAGTGGCCCGGCTCGCGCACCGCCACCCTCGCGGCCCGCGCGGTGATGCACCGGATGGTCCGCCGACTGGTCGAGGTGCACGGCGTCCGCCAGTTCCTGGACGTCGGCACCGGCATCCCCACCACGCCCAACCTGCACGAGGTCGTCCAGGCCGTCGACCCGTCCTGCCGGGTGGTGTACGTCGACAACGACCCGATCGTGCTCGCCCACTCGCGCGCGCTGCTCACCAGCACCCCCGAGGGCCGCACCGCCTACGTCGAGGGCGACCTGCGCGAGCCGGGGAGGTTCCTCGCCGATCCCGCGGTGGCCGCCACCCTGGACCTCGACCGGCCGATCGCGCTGACGCTGATCAACATCGTGCACTTCCTCTCCGACGAGGCCGCGCACCCGCCGGTCCGCAAGCTGGTCGACGCCCTGCCCTCCGGCAGCTTCCTCGCGCTGACCGCCGGCACCGCCGACTCGATTCCCGACCTGGTCGCGATCGGCTCCCGCCGCTACTCGGAGGCCGGCATCGAGAACCACCTGCGCCCCCGCGCGGGCGTCGAGCGCTTCTTCACCGGGCTGGAACTGGACGAGCCGGGCGTGGTGCTGATCAACCGCTGGCACCCGGAGCTGGACGAGGGCCCGGTGCTCGGCGACGACGAGGTGGCGGCCTACGCGGGGCTGGGCCGCAAGCCGTAACGTCTTCTCCGCTCTACGGCGCCATGGTGAGCCCCGCCGCGCCCGCGCCCCGGCTGAGCACCGCCGAGCGGATGTGCTCCAGGGCGCGGGCGTAGTCGGCGCGGCCGGGGTTGCGGCGGACGGCCTCGCGCAGGTCGAGCACCCGGTAGGGCGGCCCGAGGTCGGTGATCTGCGGGACGAACTCGGCGCGGCTCACCGTCCAGCGCAGCCCCGGAGCGGCGGGCGGGCTGACGGTGAAACGGGCGAGGGAGCTCCAGTTGCCGCGCGGGTCCTCGGCGCCGTCGTAGGTGAACATGTGCCCGGCGAGCTGGTCGCCGAGGCCGTAGACCGTCCAGGTGTCGCCGATCTTCTCGTAGGCCTGCGGGATGTGGGCGTGGGTGCCGAGGACCAGGTCGATGTCGGGCTGTCCGGGAGCCGGTTCGACGGCCAGCTCGCGGGCGAGGGTGAGCTGTTGCTCGTCCGGCGCGTCCTGCCACTCGGTGCCCCAGTGGACGCTGACCACCACGAGGTCCGCGCCGTCCGCCCGGGCGGCGCGCGCGTCGGCGAGGATCCGGTCCCGGTCGAGCAGGTTGACCGCCCAGGGCCGGCCCTCGGGCAGCGGGATGTCATTGGTCCCGTAGGTGTAGGCGAGGTGGGCGACGGTGGCGCCGCCGGCCCGGAGCAGGGCGGGCCGGCCTGCCTCGTCGGCCGTCCGGGCGGAGCCGGTGTGGGCGAGGCCGACGGCGTCCATGGCGTCGAGGGTGCGCCGGATTCCGGCGGGGCCGTCGTCGAGGGTGTGGTTGGAGGCGGTGTCGCAGGAGGTGTAGCCCGCGTCCTTGAGGGCCCGGGCGACCTGCGGCGGGGACTTGAAGGTCGGGTAGCCGGTGTACGGTCCGCCGTCGGCGCCGTAGACCGTCTCCATGTGGCAGATGGCCAGGTCGGCGCCGCTGACCAGGGGTTTGACGCCGGCGAGCATGGCGGTGAAGTCGTAGCCGCTCCCGCCGGAGTCCTCCTCGGCCTGCTGGATGATCTCGGTGTGCGGCAGGACGTCCCCGGTGGCGACCAGGGTGAACGGTCGCGGCCCGGTCGCGGTGGGCGCCGTCGTGGCGGGGGGCGGCGGGGCGGTGTCCGGGGCGCCGCAGCCCGGGAGGGCGAGGAACAGGGCGAGGGCCGCGGTGGCGGTCCGGCGGTGGGGCAGCAGCATCGTCGGCTCGTCTCACGATCGGAAGGTGTGACTGGCCATCCGACTATGCGAGGCCCCGTCGACGGACCGCCGGACCCACGCCCGCAGGTCACCCGGGAGGCGCGTCACCCCCTGTACGCGGACACTCCGAGTGTGGTGACATATCCATGTCAACTTCGGGGCCGCGCTCGAAGTGTCAAGGCGCTCGAAGCGTCATGGCGCTCGGAACGCCACCGCGCTCGAAGCGCCACCGCGCCGGCCCCGGCTCCGTGGACGATCGAAGGGGAAGCCCATGCTGCTCCGTGTACTGGCCACGACCGGAATCGCCGCCACCCTGTTCGCCTCGCCGACCCTCGGCACCGGCGCGCTCCCGACGCCGCCGGATCGGATCGTCATCGATGTCGCGACCGTCAACGGCTCCGGCTGCCCGGCGGGGACGGCCGCCGTGGCCGTCTCCCCGGACAACACCGCCTTCACCGTGACCTACAGCAGCTACCTCGCCCAGGTGGGGGTCGGCTCGAAGCCGACCGACTTCCGGAAGAACTGTCAGCTCAACCTGCGGGTGCACGTCCCGCAGGGCTTCACCTACGCGATCGCCTCCGCCGACTACCGCGGCTTCGCCCACCTGGAGAAGGGGGCGACCGGCACCCAGCAGGCCAGCTACTACTTCCAGGGCGACCCGGCGACCGGCCAGCTGAGCCACCACTTCAACGGCCCCAAGGACGACAACTGGCAGGCGACCGACACCGTAGACGTCGCCGCCCTGGTCTTCGCCCCCTGTGGCGAGGAGCGCAACTTCAACATCAACACCGAACTGCGGGTCGGCGCCGGCAGCTCGGACCCGAACAGCACCACCAGCTTCATGACCATGGACTCGACGGACGGCAGCATCAACACCGTCTACCACCTCGCCTGGAAGCAGTGCCCCTGATCCCCGGCGCTTGATCCCCGGCGCTTGACCCCCGGGCCCTGCGCCCGACTCGCTGCGCCCGACTCCCTGCGCCCGACTCCCTGTGTCCGACTCCCTGCGCCCGGCCCCGGCGGAGCCCCCGACCCCCGCCGGGGCCGACACATGCCCTCCGTCGTACCGGTGGTGACCGTCCGTCATATCGATCGTCTCTGCATGCACATGTCTGTACAGTGCTCCGGGTCGACACCCCCACTCGGCAGGCGGAGCTCCATGACGATCGCACGCAGGTCCATCCTCAAGGGCACATCAGCGGCCGGCGCCGCGCTGGTCGCGGGCGCCGCGGCCGCCCAGCCGGCCGCAGCGGCGGACCCGGAGCCCGGCCCGGAGGCAGGCCGGGAGGCGGGGCCCGCCGCGAGCCCGCTGCTGCAGTCCACCCCGCACCGGACCGGCGCGCCCAGCGTGAGCGGGCTGCACCTGCAGTTCGGCACCGACCCGTCCGCCGACATGACGGTCTCCTGGATCACCCCGCAGTCCGTGCGCCGCCCGCAGGTCCGCCTCGGCTCACCGGACGGCGGCCTCGGCCGGGTCGTCGAAGCGCAGACCCGCACCTACCAGGACGCCCTCGGCAAGGAGGAGGTGTACGTCCACCACGCCCGCCTCACCGGCCTGCGCCCCGCCGCCACCTACCTCTACACCGCCGGCCACGACGGCGCGAGCCCCGAGCCGGGCTCCTTCACCACCGCCCCGCGCGGCCGCGCGCCCTTCACCTTCACCAGCTTCGGGGACCAGGCCACCCCCAACCTCCGCCGCCAGGTGGTCTTCCCCGACGGCATGCCGTCACCGCTCGGCAAGTACCCGGTGTTCACCAGCAGCCAGGTCGGCACCCCGCACTCCGCCGACATCGTCGCCGCCGTCGAACGCGTCGGCCCGCTGTTCAACCTGGTCAACGGCGACCTCTGCTACGCCTCCTACAGCGGCCGGCACGGCCAGAGCCGCACCCTGACCTGGGCCGACTGGTTCATCAACAACAGCCGCTCGGCCCGGCTGCGCCCCTGGATGCCCTGCGCGGGCAACGGCGAGAACGAGGCCGGCAACGGCCCGATCGGCGCCCTCGGCTACCAGACCTACTTCGAACTGCCCGACTCCGCGGCCGCCGACGACGCGGAGACCCGGGGCATGTGGTACGCCTTCACGGTCGGCGCGGTGCGCTTCATCAGCCTGGCCAACGACGACGTGGCCATCCAGGACAGCGGGGACCACTATCTGCGCGGCTACTCCGGCGGGGCCCAGCAGCGCTGGCTGGAGCGCGAGTTGCGGTCGGCGCGGAGCAGCCGGGCGATCGACTGGATCGTGGTCTGCATGCACCACCCGATGATCTCCAGCTCGCAGCACGGCGCCGGCAGCGACCTCGGCATCCGCGAGGCCTGGGGCCCGCTGTTCGACGCCTACGGGGTCGACCTGGTGGTCAGCGGCCACGAGCACTACTACGAGCGCTCCCACCCCGTCCGCGGGACCCTGCCCAACGACACCCGCACCCCGGTGCCGTCCGACACCGACCTCCACACGGTCGACACCAGCCGCGGCACCGTCCACATGGTCATCGGCGCCGGCGGCAACGCCGCCACCACCCAGGACGACCTGTTCGGGGAGCCCAAGGGCCGGGTGGTCGTCGCCCTGGAGGACGCGCCGCGCCCGCCGGCGCCGTACCGGCAGTCCGTGTGGCTGACCGAGGACGCCCCGTGGGCCGCCGTCCAGGACCGGCAGCACACCCACGGCTTCGCGGCCTTCGACGTCGACCCCGGCGACCGGCGCGGCGGCCTGACCAGGATGCGGGTGACGTACTACACCTTCGACGGTCCGCACGGGGACCTCACCCCGGTCGACACCTTCACCCTGCAGCGGCCCCGCACCGACCGTCGTTAGGGACGGGCCGTCAGCGCCGGAACAGGCCGGTCAACGTCCGCCACCAGCTGCGGCGTTGCGCCGGGATCCGGACGGCGGCCGGTGCCTCCGCCTCCTTCACCGTCTCCTTCACCGTCGGCGTGGGTGCGGGTTCGGGCGCGGTGACGGCCGCCGGGTCCGGGGCGTCGACCGGCTTGGAGTCGGGGTGCGGCTCGATCTCGCGCGGGGTGAACTCCACCGGCAGCTCCACCAGGTGCCGGGAGATCCAGGCGGAGGTCCAGGTCAGCTCCTCCTCCGGCACGGCGAGCCGAAGGTCCGGCAGGAGGGTCAGCAGGATGTCGATCCCGGCCTCGGCGACGGAGCGCCCGATGTCCTGGCCGGGGCACTCGTGCGGGCCGGCGCCGAAGGAGAGGTGGGAGCGGTTGCCGTACAGCGGGGTGGCCAGGTCGGGCCGGACGACCGGGTCGACGTTGCCGGCCGCGAGTCCGAGCAGCAGCAGGTCACCGGCCCTGATCTGCTGCCCGCCCAGCTCGGTGTCGACGGTCGCCCAGCGGCCGGCCACCAGCGACATCGGCGGGGAGTCCCACAGCACCTGGTCCAGCGCCTCGCCCAGGGTCATCTGACCGCCGGACAGGTGGGCGCGGAACCGGGGGTCGGTGAGCACCATCTTCAGGGTGTCCGCGATCAGGTTGACGGTGGTCTCGTTCGCGGCGAGCAGCACCACCCGCAGGTGCTCCATCACCTCGTCGTCCGTCAGCCCGGCCGGGTGCTCCATCAGCCAGGTGACCAGGTCGCCGCCCGGGTCCTCGCGCTTGGCGGCCATCGTCCGGCGCAGGCTCGCCACCACGTACTCGTTGCTGGCGATGGCCGTCTCGGTGCCCTTCATGAGGTCCCGGGCGGCGTTCACCAGCTGCGGTCCGTACTCGTCGGGCATGCCGAGCAGCTGGGTCATGACGAGCATCGGCAGGTGTTCGGCGAACTGGGTGACCAGCTCGGCCCGGCCGGTCTGCCCGACCACCTGGACCAGCTCGGTGGTGAACCGCCGGACGTGGCGGCGCACGCCGCGCCGGTCGAAGCGGTTCAGGCCGTCCAGCACGGCGCCGCGCAGCCGCCGGTGCTCCTCGCCGTCCGCGAACACGCACAGCGGCTGCCAGGCGATCACCGGCATCAGCGGGGAGTCCATCGGGACGTCGCCGTCGCGGAACGCCGACCAGAGGCGGGAGTCGCGGGAGAACAGGGACGGCGAGCGCATCGCGGTGATGTTCGCGCCGTGGCCGAGGATCAGCCAGGCCGGGAGGTCCCCGTGCAGCAGGACCGGGGCCACCTCGCCGTGTTCGGCGCGCAGCTTCTCGTACAGGCCCGCCGGGTCGGCCTCGGCCTCCGGCCCGTACAGGCGCCGGACGCCGCCGGGGCCGAACGGTTCGAGGGCGCGCCCGTGGGCCGGGCAGCCGGGCGGCGGGGTGGGGGCGGCGTCATCGGGGAACGGGGTGCTCACGGGCTCTCCGGGGTCGGGTGGGGTCGGCGGGGCGGACGGGGGGTTCGGCCGGCGGTGCGCGCGGGCGGGCGGTCGGTGGCGGGTGGCCGGTCAGCGGGTGGGCGGGGCCGCGAGCTCGTACAGGTACCGCATCAGGGTCATCAGGGTGTCCCGGCTGGACTCGCGGCTGCGCGCGTCGCAGGCCACGATCGGCACCTCGGGCGGCAGGTCGAGGGCGGCCCGCAGCTCGTCGACCGGGTGCTCCGGCGCCTCCGGGAAGTCGTTGACGGCCACCACGAAGGGCACGCCGCGGTCCTCCAGCCGCCCGATCACCTCGAAGCTGACCTCCAGCCGACGGGTGTCCACCAGCACCACCGCGCCCAGGGCGCCTTCGAACAGGCCGTTCCAGAGGAACCAGAACCGCTCCTGCCCGGGGGTGCCGAACACGTACAGCACGAGCTGGTCGCTGATGCTGATCCGGCCGAAGTCCATCGCCACCGTGGTGGAGGTCTTGCGTTCGACCCCGGTGGGGTCGTCCACGCCGACCCCCGCCTGGGTCATGGTCTCCTCGGTGGTCAGCGGCCGGATCTCGCTGACCGAGCCGACCAGCGTCGTCTTGCCGACGCCGAAGCCGCCCACGATCACCACCTTGACCGCCATCGCGACCGAGTCCGGCAGCAGGTCCGAGGCGGCCGGTCCGACCACCGTGTCAGAGCCTTTGAAGTCCATGGATCACCGCCTCCAACAGGGCGCGTTCGGGAAGTTCCGCCTTGGGGACGGCGGCGCGGGCCTCGATCCGCCCGTCGTCGAGCAGGTCCGCCAGCAGCACGGTGACGACGCTGGTGGGCAGTTCGAGGTAGGCGGAGACCTCCGCCACCGAGAGCGGCGAGCGGCACAGCCGCAGGATGGCCGCGTGCTCGGGCTGCATGGTGGGCGTCGGCTCCGCGCGGGAGACGATCAGGGTGACCAGGTCGAAGACGCCCGGTCCGGCCGGGCCGCTGCGGCCGCGGGTGATCACGTACAGGCGGGCGGGGTCGGGGCCGTCCCACCCGTCCTGGTCGGCCGTCGTCATGTGCCCGCCTCGCTGTGCTCGTTCATGTGCCCGCTCCGCGGTGCCGGGTCAGGCGGTCGCGGTCGTGGTCCCGGTTCCTGTCGCAGTCCCTGTCGCGGCCCCTTTCGCGGTCGGGACCGGGACGGCGCACCGGCCCCCGCCGCGCCCGCCGCTCCGGCCGGTTCACGCGACCACCTCGGGGTTGCGCGGGGGAGTGGCCAGGTGCTCGCCGATCCGGGCGACCAGGTCGCGCATCTGCTGGCCCACCAGTCCGGCGTCGACCCCCTCGTCGGCGAGCACCGCGAGGTACGCGCGGGAGGCGGCCGCCATCAGGTAGAAGAAGCCGCCGTCCACCTCGATCACCACCAGCCGCATCGAGCCGTCGCCGTGCGGGAACTCCTGCCCCACCGCCGCGGCCAGGCTCTGCAGCCCGGCGCAGGCGGCGGCGAGCCGGTCGGCGGTGTCCGGATCGGTGCCGTGCTGGGCGATCCGGAGGCCGTCGCCGGAGAGCACGACGATGTGGCGGATGTACGGCACGCTGTCCGCGAGGTCCTTGAGGATCCAGTCCATGTTGCTGCGGTGCGGAATCACTGCTCGCCTTTCCCTGCCGTCTCTTCATTGGTCTGACCGGCCGAACTCGCGGCCGGCCCATGGCCGTTGATCCCCTCGGTGAACGCCTCCAGCCAGAGGCCGGGCTGCACCGGCTCCTTGGCGTGACGCCCTCCCGTCCCCGGGGCGGGGCCCGCGGCGGGCCCCGAGGCCGGGTTGCCGTACTGTCCGGCGGTCCGGGCCGATCCGGGGTAGCCCGCCCGGGGGGTGGGCGGGCGGCGCCGCCGTTGCGGCAGGCCGTTCGCGGTGCGCTCGGTCACCACCACCTCGTCGTCCCCCGGGCCCGGCCCGCTCGGCGCCCACGGACCGGACGCCCCGAAGGACGGTCCGACGGACGGCCCCGCCACACCGGTCGCCGCCGCCCGCGCCCCCCACGGCCGCGACGGGGCCGCCGACTTGGGCGGGTTCGCCGGGAGCGGCCGGGGGCCGGAGAACGCGCCGATCCCGTGCGCCCGCCCGGTCGGGGGCGCGGTGGTCACCAACTCCTGCGGCACCACCAGCACGACCCGGACGCCGCCGTAGGCGGAGCGGCGCAGCGAGATCTGGAAGCCGTACGCCTGGCACAGTCGGCCGACCACCGCGAAGCCCAGCCGGGGCGACTCGGTGAGGTCGTCCAGGTCCTTGGAGACCTGGGCCTCGCGCAGGCTGCGCTCGGCACGGATCCGGGCCTCGTCGGTCAGACCGAGGCCGCCGTCCTCGATCTCGATCGCTATGCCGCTCTGCACCTCGGCGGCGCTCAGGTGCACGTGGGTGTGCGGCGGCGAGTAGCGGGTGGCGTTGTCGAGCAGTTCGGAGACGGCGTGGATCAGCGGCTCGACGGCCGGCCCGATCACCGACACCTGGGCCACCGGGTGCAGGTCCACCCGCTGGTACTCCAGGATGCGCGACATGCCGCCGCGCAGCACGCTGTAGAGCGCCACCGGCCTGGTCCACTGACGGCCGGGGCGGGCGCCGGACAGGACGGCGATGCTGTCGGCGAGGCGGCCGGTCAGCGCGTTGCCGTGGTCCAGGCGCAGCAGGTCGTCGAAGACCGCAGGGTCGTTGCCGTGCCGGTCCTCCATCTCGCGCAGGTCCTTGGCCTGCCGGTGGATGATCGCCTGCACCCGGCGGGCGATGTTGACGAAGGCCCGCTCGGCGGAGTCGCGCCGGTTCACCTCGTCGTCGACGGCGACGATGATCCCGCGCACCACCGACTCCAGCGCGCCCCGGAACTTCGGCGCGGCCAGCGGATCGCGCACCTGGTACGACCGGGCCAGGCTGTCCATCGACGCGCCGTAGCGGGCCCGGGCCACCAGCCTCGGCAACTCCTCCTTGGCCAGCCGCACCGCCTCGGCCTCCTGGCCGGCCAGCCGCCGCTGCAACTCGCCCACCTGCCGGGCGTGCTGCTCCCGCAACGCGGCCAGCGCGCGCCCCCGGCGGGCCGACTCGGCGGCCACCACGGCCACCAGCACCGTGCCCGTCGCCCCGCACCAGAGCACCTCCGCGCGGACCCCGGCGGACACCACCGCCGCGGCGGCCGCCACGGCCGCCGCCATCACGGCGGTGGGCAGCAGCCACCCGAGCAGGGGCGCAGGTGGCCGTCGGGCGGGCGATGATCCAGCTCGAAGCATTCTCGGCATCCTCAAACGATCGGAACAGTACGGGGACGGGCGACGGCCGGCGCCGGAGGCATGGTGATGCAGCATAGCCAAGTTCAGGACAATCCTGACGGAAGTTCAAGAATCCAGCTGTACAGCCGACTTGTCCTGCCGTGCCGGACATGCCGGACATCTCGCACACCAGTCTCGGCCACGGCTGGCCGCCGTCCCGCCACCAGGCTTCTCGCCCCGCCCCGCGCGCGCCGCCAACCCGCCCCGGATTCGCTCATGCGAAGGGTTTCTTCGCCAATTCCTCACTCTGCAAGATGAGTTCGTGCTACGGCGCGCCCCTTGCGCCATTCCCGACCGGACCGTCCAAGGGAAATTCCGGCGGGAGGCCGCATCCGTCTGCGCACCCGGCGTGGCGCCTCCTAAGGTCGGCGCATGAACGATCACGGCCGAACGGCGGACCCCCTGGGCCAGACCCTGTGCCGACTGATGGGTGAAGCGACCTGGAAGAGCATGCTGGCGGAGGCCTTCGAGCGCCGGCATCCGATCGGCGCCACCCTGCTGCGCCAGGCGGAGCCCGGAACGCACGTGCTCGCCCTGCTGGGCGGGGTGGCGAAGGTGACCCGACGGGAGCGCACCGGGGACGTCAGGCTGCTGGCGTTCCGCGGCCCCGGTGAACTGCTCGGCGAGGTGGCCGTGCTGGACGACGGGGTCCGTTCGGCGAGCGTCCAGGCGATCTCGGACTGTACGGTCGCGGTCCTCACCAAGGCCGCGTTCCTGCGGTTCGTCACGGACCGGGACCTGTTCCCGGTGATGGTCCGCTACGCCATGGGCAGGCTGCGGGAGTCGGACCTCGCCCGCGGCGGCGGCGACATCGTGGCCCGGCTGGCGGGCGCCCTGGCCACCCTGGCCGACGTCTCCGCAGGCCCGGCAAACCCGGCAGGCCCGGCTGGCCCGGCGGGGCGACGCGCGGAACTCGCCCTGACCCGCGACGAACTGGCCCAGCACCTCGGGGTGTCCCGGAACACCGTCACCGCGGGCCTGGCCGAACTCGGCCCCCACCAGGTCCACGCCGGGCGGAAGTCCATCGTCATCGGCGACCTGTCCGCGCTCCGGCGGGTGGCCGACGGGGCGCGCGACTGACGCGGCGCCGGATCGGCCGGAGGGCCTGCCGCCCGGCTGATGCCACGTCAGTTCGCGTGACGGGCGTCACCAGGTTTCCGCACTGAGCGAGCACACCGCACGGCGCGCGCTCGCGAAGCTTGGGGCACACGGTCCGCACCGGAACCACAAGGAGCACAGATGTCGCAGTCCGACCAGCCGATGCCCGAGGCCAGCGCCCTGCCCTACAGCCGGAGCCGCCAGCTGCCGCCGTACCGGGGCATCGTGGCCGTCGATGCCAAGGACTTCACCGGCTACCCGGCCATCGAGCACGGCGTGATCAGCGAGGCCGTCCCGAAGGTCCTCCAGTGGTCCTTCGAGCGCGCCGGGCTCGCCGAGGTCTGGCACGGCCGCCGGTTCCCCGCCTCCACCGGCGACGGCTACGTGTTCGGCTTCGACCCCGCGTGGATGCCGTTCCTGATCCACCCGTGGCTGCACACCCTCCAGGAGGTGCTCACCGAGTTCAACGTGCACTCGGTCGGGACGGTACGGATCCGGCTGCGGGTCAGCCTCCACATCGGGCCGCTGCCCGACTCCGGCGGAGAGTTCGACGGCAACGGCACGCCCCGCAACGACACCCACCGCCTGCTCGACTCCCGCCCGGTGAAGGCCATGCTGGCCGCCTCCAACGAGAGCATCACCCAGGTCGCCGCCATCCTGTCCGACCGCTGCTACGACGACGCGGTGGCGGGCGGATACACCGGCCGCCACCCCGACCACTTCATCGAGGTGCCGGCCACCGTCGAGGGCAAGCGGTTCGACCAGCGGGCCTGGCTGTACGTGCCCGCGCCCTCGGGCAACCTCTACGACCGCCGCATCCTGGGCGACGCCGTGGTCGGGGAGCACGAGCGGGCACAGGCTGCGGCGGCGGAGCCGGCGGCCGGGCAGGCGGACGGCGACCGGACGGGAGGCGGGCCGGTGAGCTACCAGGCAGACCGGGGAAACATCAACCTGGGTACGGTGCGCGGCAGCCAGCACGTCACCAACGTGGAGGGCGGCCAGCACGTCTCCAACGTGGAGGGCGACCAGCGCGTGACCAAGGTACGCGGCGACTCCTTCGGGGGCGACTACGTGGCGGGTCACAAGGCCGGCACGGTCAACGGCAACCAGGGCGACACCTTCCACGGTGACAAGAAGGAGCGCCGCCGGTGAGCGCCGAGGACCAGCCCTCCGCCGATCGCGCGTCCGGCAGCGGCGGCCCGTCCGGCGACCGCCCGTCCGGCAGCGGCACCGACGGCCCGGTGCCCGACCGGGACGAGACCGCGTCCGGATACCCGGACCCGGACGACGCCGACGACTTGGCCGACCTCGACCGGGACTTCCCCGGCCGGCGCTATGTCATCTACGCCCCGAACGGCAACATCAACACCGGCGCGGTGCACGGGGGTCAGCGCGTCGAGAACACCGGCGCGACGTCCGCCCCGGGCGGCCCGCACGTGGAGGCGCACGAAGGCCCGATCTCCGCACTGGAGATCCTGGACGCGCGGGCCGGCTTCGCCCAGCCCGAGTGGTTCCCGTCGGCGCTGCGGCAGTTGGACACCGGCCTGCTGTTCCTGGCGGGCGAGCCCGGCACCGGGCGCCGCACCGCGGCCCTCAACCTGCTGTTCCAGCACAGCGGGCACAGCACGAAGCTGCGCGCGCTCGACAGCGACGAGGACCTGTCCACCTGGCGCCCCCGCGACGCGGAGGCCCGCGGGTACCTGGTGCACGGCCTGCTGCCCACCCTCCAGCTCGGCCCGGCGGTGGTCGCCAACCTCCGCCGCCTGCTGGCGGACGCGAAGGCACGCATGGTGGTCATGCTGCCGCACGACCCGGACCTGCTCCGCAGCCTCGCCCGCGACCTGGACCTCACCCCGGTGCGCTGCGTGCCCCCGCCGCCCGGCGCGGTCTTCGAGGCCCGGCTGGAGGCCGCCGTCCCCGACCCCGACCGGCGCCGGCGCCTGCTGGAGCGGCTGCGGCCGGGGCTGGACGACCTCCTGGCATCGGAACTGATGCCCGCCCAGGTCGCCGAACTGGTCGTCGAGGTGGCCAGGGCCGGCGACGACGGCCCCGACCTCGCCGATCTCCGCAGGCGGCTCAGCTTCCTCGCCGAGAAGGAGGTCCCCGACCTGCTGAAGAAGCTGCGCGACGACCCGGACGGACTCGCCTTCCTGCTGGCGACCAGCGTCTTCGAAGGACTCGACCACCGGATCGTCCGGGACGAGGCCGACCGGCTGCTCAAGCTGGCCGACGGCCGTCTCGACGCCGTCCTGCCGACGGGCGGTGACGACGGCCAGAGCGGCGCGGTGAGCCGGGAGGCCCCCCGCCCGAACCCGAGCTTCGTCTTCCGGCGGTCGCTGGACGAACTCCTGGCCACCGTCCGGGCCGAGTGCGCGCCCGGCGAGATCCGCGCGACCTCCCGCTACACCTACACGGTGGAACCGGTGCGCTTCACCCGGCACCGCCAGGCCGAGACGGTGCTGCGGCACGTCTGGCGGCAGTACGGCGAACTGTCCGGGCTGCTGACCGAGTGGATGGACGCCGCCCCGGGTACGGACCCCGAACTGGCCGCGCCCCTGGGCCGGGTGATGGGACTGGCGGCCGGCTGGGGCGGCGGCCGGCGCGCCCTGCGCGACATCGTCAAGTTGGCCCGGTCCAAGAGTCAACGGAGTCGCCACACCGCAGCGTTTGCGCTCGGCATCGCGGCGCAGGACCCGGTACTGGCTGGCGAGGTCAAGTACAACCTCAACCGGTGGAGTCGGGAGGGTGGTTGGAGGACGCGTTCCACGGTCGCCTACGCGTGCGGAAAGGACTATGGGACATCCCGCCCGGAGCTCGCGCTGTCGCTGCTGCGGGGCTGCTACCGGGGGCGGGAGGGGGACGAGAGGGCGGTCGCCACAGCCGTCGACGCGGCGTTGTGGGAGCTCTTCGCCTCAGGTAACCAGCCGGTCGTCCTGCGCGAACTGATGGACTGGACGGACCGTCCGGGGCGCGGGGCCGAACTCGCGCTCCGGACCTTCCCCCGACTGCTGTGGGACCGCGCCTGGTTCCAGGCCCAGTTGACCACGGTCGGCGAGTTCACCGACACCGTGATCACCTTCATCCGGCGATCACTCAACGACGACGACCTCTTCGAGGAGACCCGCAGGGCTCTGCTCTCCTGGTGCGCCTCGGCGGTCTGGAACGAACCGCTGCGCGTCGCCGTGGAGACGCTGCTGACCGCGCTCGCCCAGGAGATGAGCCTCGGTGAAATGCGCCTGTTCGTCGAGATCGACGGCGACGACAACCCCGACCTGGCCGGCCGCCACATCGCCCAGCACGCCCTGGACACCTGGCGCCGGGGCGGACCGCAGCCGTACCGGCCCGCCCCTGCCGATGGAGGAGCCCGATGACCGCCGACAGTGACCCGCCCGTCTACGCCCGCGCCACCCAGGCGCCGTGGCGGGAGATCCTGCGCCACCGCTGGTCCGGGCGGCGCGACCGCGCGCTCGTCCTGCTGGACCGGGACGGGCTCTACCACCAGGTGGGGCACCGCCGCCGCGCCCGCGCCGACGAGGACCCGGACCTGGAGGGCCCGGTGGCCGTCCGGGCGGGCCTGCGCGGATTCGACGAGGCGTACCTGGTCGAGCTGGACGAGCGGCCCGGGACCCGGGCGGTCGGCCTGTCGACCCCGTACGGCACGAAGTCGGTGGACGTCCACGTGCTGTGGTGGGTGCACGACGCCGTGAACGTCGTGCGGGCACGGACGGTACGGGGCTGGCTGCCGGTCCGCAAGGATCTCGAACAGCGTCTGCGCCAGCTCAAGGAGCAGTTCGCCACCGCCGGGCACGGGCTGACCGAGGCCGAGCTGATGAACTACCTCGCGACGCCCCACCTCCTGCCGCACTGCGGCCTCGGCTACCGCGTCACGGACGTGTCCGCCCGGGAGCACGAGGCCGAACTGCGGCTCGGGGAGCCGGACGGGGCCGACGTGCCCTACAACTGGATGGACAAGAGCGAGGACGAGTACGCGTTCTGCCGCCGGGCCGTCCAGGAGGGCCCGGTGTCGCTCGCGGCGCTCTGGCTGGCCAGACACCCGGACCAGGTCCGGGAGGTCCTGGACTGGGCGGTCGGCCACGCCGAACTGCTCCGGGGTGAGACCACCTGGCAGGACCAACTGGCCTTGATGTTGGGCAAGTTGAGCGAACAGGAGAGGCAGGAGCTGTCCCGGATGCTGCGCGACCGCCTGATCGCGCTCGGACGGCGGGTGCCGGGCCCCGGGCCGCAGGGCGCCGGACCGGAGTTCGTCAAGATCCGCTCGCAGGCCAACGGCTGGGCGGGCGGCGTGGCGAACGGGAGCCCGGTGTGACCGCCGCCGGCATACCCGGCGGCCGGGTGTCGACCGTGCCGCACGCCGTCTCCACCACCGCCCCGGACGCCGCCCCGAGCCCGTCGGCGGTGGCCGCGATCGAGCGCCTGGTGGCCGCCAACAGCATGGAGCTCACCCGGGCCGACGCCAAGGCCGCCGTGTTCCTGGCGTTCACCGGCGCGGTCCTCGGGGTGTTCATCCCGCTGGGCGGGAGCGGCGGCGGGGGTGGGAGCGGCGGCGGATCCGGGCCCCGGTCCTGGGCGGTCCCGTTCCTGTGGTGGAGCGCGGTGGCGAGCGCGCTGCTGGCCGTCGCCTGCTTCGTGGCCGCCCTCGTCCCCCGGTACCGGAAGGGCGAGCGGCAGGTTCCGACCGGCCCGGCCTACTTCGGGCACATCGCGCCGGGCGCCGGGGTGGACCGGCTGCGCCGCGCCTTCGAGTGCGGGGGCCGCGATCCGGTGGGGGCGCTGTTGTCCTCGCTGGCCGGGACCAGCGCGATCATCCGGGCGAAGTACCGCTGGATCGAGGTAGGAACCGCCGTGCTGCTCCTCGCGCTGCCCCAGTTCGCGCTGACCCTCCGGCCGGTCTGAGGCCGGTCCGACCTCGGTCCGACCTCGGACCGAGGCCGGTCCGAGGTCGGGTGCCGGCCTCCCCCACAGCGGGGAGGCCGGCACCGCGCCGGTGTCGTGCGTCAGGGCAGCGGGATCCGCACGACCTGCGGGTCGTGGTCGCTCAGCTGGGTGCTGAACTCGCTGTTGATGTGCACAATGTCGTAGCTGTACGGCTTCGCCGCCAGCGCGCCGGAGATGAGGATGTGGTCCAGCACCTGGGAGTTGCCCTCGTACACGTAGGTGTAGCGCTCGGGCAGCGGCAGGGTGCGCGGCAGGTCGGTCAGCGAGCCGCCGGCGGTGAGGATGTCGGCGGTCTGCGAGAACTCGAAGTCGTTGAGGTCGCCGAGCACGATGACCGCCGCGTTCGGGTCCACCGCCAGGATCTGGTCGGTGAAGCTCTTCACCGCCGTCGCCTGGTTGTGGCGCTGGGTCTCGGACGGGTGCGCGGGCGGCTGGTAGCGGCCGAACAGGGGCTGGTCGCCGCCCTTGGAGTTGAAGTGGTTGGCGATCACGAAGACCGGCTTGCCGTTCCAGCGGAACTCACCGGCGAGCGGCTTGCGGCTGGAGTTGAACGCCGTGTTGGTCGGGTCGATCCGGCCGGGGGAGTAGGCGAGTTGGGGCGTGCCGCCGTTGTTGACCACCGAGTCGGCGGTGGTGGAGCCGGCGCCGGGGCGGTCGGTGAAGCTCAGGCCGCGGTCGGTGCGGAACAGGAACACCTGGCGGATGTTGCCGCCGGGCTGGCCGCCGTCCTGGCCGTCCACCGGGTCGATCTGGCGGTAGGAGTAGGCCGGGCCGCCGGCCGCCGAGATGGCGGCGGTGAGCTTGGCGAGGGTCTGGTCGGGGGCGGTGGTGCCGTCGTCGGTGGGGCCGCTGTTGTCCTGGATCTCCTCCAGGGCGACGAGGTCGGGCGAGCGCAGGTTGGTGACGATGCCCGCCGCGAGGCCGTCGAACTTGCTCTGCGGGTCGGCGGGGGAGAGGTTCTCCACGTTGAACGTGGCGGCGGCGAGCTGGCCGGCCGTCGGCGCGGCGGTGACCTCGGGGGCGAGGTTGCCGGAGGTGACCGCCGGGGTCGCGGTGACCTGGAGCTTGAAGTTGCCGAAGGAGTAGTCGAGCACGCCGACGGTCGCGCCGGTCAGGGTGTCGCCGACGTTGGCGGTCGGGGTGGGCGCGAGCGCGTTCGCCAGGGTCACCCGCTCCGGGTTGCCGTCGTTCGCCTGGAGCAGGATGCCGCCCCGGTTGGTGCGGGTGGTGCTGCCCTGGGGCACGACGGGGAGGTCGCCGTACTTGTTGCTGGGGCCGACCACGGCCGCGTTGTCGATCTCGACCCGCATGCCCTCCAGCGAGGCCCAGAAGTCGATGCCGTCGGTGGCGGGTTGGTAGTTCCCGGCGGTCTCGACGTCCCCGCCGGCGACGCTGGAGATCACCGCCGCCGGGGGCACCCGCCCGCCGGGGCCGACCAGGGTGGGCGCGGGCAGCGGCGCGTTGTGGGCGAGCACCGTGACGCTGGGCGCGGTGAGTTCGGTGATCGACAGGTTGGTGGTGCCGCCGCTGCCGCCGGGGCGGTACTGGCTGACGGTGGCGGTCACCGTGACGGAGTCGCCGACCGCGACGGTGGGCGCGCCGGCGGTGTAGACGTAGACGCCCTCGCTGGTGCCGGGGTCGTTGTCGGGCTGCGGGTCCTGGTACCAGAAGCCGTTGGGCCCGACGGCGGTGACCACGCCGGGCACCGCGCTCACGGCGCTGCCGGCCAGCGGGGAGGTGCGGGCCGCGCCCTGGATGTCGTGTATTCGGGCGCCGGTGGTGGTGCCGCCGCCGGTGGACGCGGAGTTGCGCGGCGTCGGGGCGCCGATGGTGAAGTCCGCCGCGTTGTTGTCGGTGTCGGTGGCGCCGCCGCCGACGCGCAGGGCGGCGGTGGAGTTGGAGAGGTTGCCGGTCGGCGAGCCCTCGGCGGAGCTGGCGCTCGACCCGTAGCCGACCAGGTCCTTCACCCCGGGCTGCGTCGCGCAGCCCGAACCGCAGGTCAGCGCGGTGCCGTTGGTGACCAGCGCGACCTTGCCGGAGGTCGCGGCCAGGTTGAGGGTCCCGGTGGCGTCGGGCGTCGGCAGCGCCGCGCCCGCCCCGGCCCCGGCGGCCTCCTGCACCAGGAGGAAACGCCCCGGCGCGATCGTGCCGGACAGCGTGGTCCGCCCCCAGGACGTGCCGCCCGCCGAGGCGTACTGCACCGTCCAGCCGGTCACGGACACCGGCGCGGTGCCGCGGTTGTACAGCTCGATGAAGTCGTTGGCGTACGGGGCGCCGGAGTTGCCGCCCCCGCCGTACACCTGGCTGATCACCACGTCGGGTGACGCCGCCTGGGCGACGCCGCCGGGCAGCGCGAGCAGCGCCCCCACCACGGCTGCGGCGGACGCCCCCGCCATCGCTCTGCGCCGGACTCGCTGGGTACTCCGCATGAGCTTCCTCCTGACGGCCGCTCGGGCTGGTGGGCCCGGCGGTCTGAACACGGACAAGAAAGTTCGGGCGCTGCGGTTCTAGCAACGCCACCCGATCCCTACCGTGCGCGGCGGGCGACGGCCAGATGTACGGCGGAAGAATGGTTCGTGAGGCGACAAGTGGGAAGCGGGGTTCCGGGCAGGCCCGGCGGGACGCGTTGTCAGTGCCGGGCCTTAGGTTGGGGGTTGTCGGTGAGCAGGGCCGCGAACAGGCCCCGCCTCCCGTCTCCGTTGCCCGAAAACCCGAAAGGGGACTTCGTCGTGTCCGTCGCCGTGGAAGAGCAGGTCACCTACCTCGAACTGTCCGAGGAGGAGGGGAGCGCGCACAAGTTCTACGAGGTGCGCCTCGCCGGCAGTACGGTGACGGTCCGCTACGGGCGGATCGGCGAGGAGGGGCAGGCCAAGTCGACCAGCTTCCCGAGCGCCGAGAAGGCCGCCGCGTCGGCGGCCAAGAAGATCGGCGAGAAGGTCCGCAAGGGCTACGCGCCGGCCGTCCAGGGCGTGCGCCAGCGCCGGGCGGTGACCAGGCGGCAGCTCGTCAGCACCCGTTCGACGGCGAACCAGGCGCCGCTGCTGTGGCGCTTCCGCTCCGGCTCGCCGGCCTTCGGCGTCTTCGTCGGCGAGGAGCACGCCTGGGTCGGCAACGAGCGCGGCGACGTCTACACCCTCACCCACGACGGCGAGGTCACCGCCCGGTTCGGCCTGCCGGACGGCGTCAAGTGCATCGTCGCCGACGACTGGTGGATCTACGCGGGCTGCGACGACGGCAAGGTGTACGACCTGGGCGGCAAGGTCCCCCGGGTGGCGTACGAGATAGCCGAGGACGTGGACATCTTCTGGCTCGACATCCACGACGGCGTCCTGGGCGTCGCCGACGAACGCGGCGGGCTGACCACCGTCGACCACGAGGACGAGTTCCAGTGGCGCCGCAAGGCCGAGGGCCGCTCCGGCTGGATGGTGCGCTGCGACGCGGACGGCGTCTACCACGGCCACTCGCGCGGCGTCGCCCGCTACGCGGCGCGCGGCGGCGACCAGCTGTGGCACACCGCGACGAAGGGCGAGGTGCTGTTCGGCTGGCAGGAGGCCGACGAGGTGTTCGCCGGCACCGGGCGCGGCTGGGTGCACCGGCTGCGCAAGTCCGACGGCTCCGAGGTCGCCGCCTACCGCTGCGACGCCGCCGTGTTCTCCTGCGCGGCCTCCCCGGACGGCGAGTACGTCTTCGCCGGGGACAACCACTCCTCGGTGTACTGCTTCGCCGCCGACGGCACCCGGCTGTGGAAGCTCGCCACGGGCTGCGGCTCGGCGTACAGCATGCAGTACCGGGACGGCCGGCTCTACCTGGTGACGACCGACGGCTCGCTCGCCTGCCTGGACGCGAGCGAGCAGGCCGTCCGGGCGGCCGAGGCCGGGTCCCTGCCGGCCACCGCCGAGGTGCGCAACGCGGGCTGGGAGGCGGTGCGGCCGGGCACGGCCCTGGAGACGGTGGCCGTCGGCACCGGCGGCCTGCCCGGCGGCGGGATCGAGGTCGAGTGCGTGCAGGACGGAGCCCGGCTGCGGGTGCGAGTGGTGTCGGCGGGCTTCGACCAGGGCCGGCGGGTGCAGTTCCCGAAGGACATCCGGGTCGCCGGGGCGCGGTACCTGGTCGCCGAGGTGCGGGAGTCCGCCTCGGGCGGCTTCTACCGGGCGCGCGGCGAGATCAAGCGCCTGCTCTGAGCGCTCCCGGTGCGGCGGCGGCGGACGCCCCGTCGCCGCCGCGCCGGGCCCGGCTCGGGCCGGAGTTCAGCTCAGCCGCAGCACCAGCTTGCCGGTGTTCTCCCCGCGGAAGAGCATCCCGAGGACCGCCGGGAAGTCGTCCACCGTCCCCTCCACCACGTGCTCCTTGACCTTGATCCGGCCGTCCGCGATCCAGCCCGCGAGCTCCCGGGCCGCCTCCGGGTAGCGGGGCGCGTAGTCGAACACCACGAAGCCCTCCATCCGGGCCCGCCGCACCAGCAGTGACAGGTAGTTGGACGGGCCCTGCACGGCGGTCTCGTTGTTGTACTGGCTGATCGCGCCGCAGAGCACCACCCGGGCGTGCATCGCGAGCCGGGTCAGCGCGGCGTCCAGGACGTCCCCGCCGACGTTGTCGAAGTACACGTCGATGCCGTCGGGCGCGTGGTCGCGCAGCGCCTTGCGGACGTCCTCGGAGCGGTAGTCGATCGCCGCGTCGAAGCCCAGTTCCCCGGTGAGCAGCGCGCACTTCTCGGGGCCGCCCGCGATGCCGACCACCCGGCAGCCCTTGATCCTGGCGATCTGTCCGACCAGGCTGCCGACGGCCCCGGCGGCGCCGGAGACCACCACGGTCTCGCCCTCCTTGAGCGCCCCGACGTCCAGCAGCCCGAAGTAGGCGGTCATCCCGGGCATGCCGAGCGCGCCGAGGTACGTCGACAGCGGCGCGAGCGCGGGGTCGACCTTCAGCGCGCCCTTGCCGTCCGAGACCGCGTACTCCTGGACGCCGAAGCTGCCGACCACGTGGTCGCCGACGCGGAACTTCGGGTGGTCGGACTCGACGACCTCGACCACGGACCCGGCCCGCATCACCTCGCCCAGCCCGACCGGCGGCAGGTAGGACGGGCGGTCGTCCAGCCACCCGCGCATCGCCGGGTCCAGCGACACGTACCGCGTCCGCCCCACGAACTGCCCGGGCCCGGCCGCCGGCACCGGCTCCGCCCCGTGGGCCCAGTCCTCCGCCCGCACCTCCCCGACCGGCCGACGGGCGAGGCGGATCTGACGGTTGGTCGCGGTCATGACGTCTCCTGGGGGCGCGCGCGGGCCTGCACTGGACGCCCGAGTCTAAGCAAGCGCTTAGTCATCTGACCAGTGCCCGCCCGGCGCGTCGACGTCGGCGGCCCGGCCGGTCGTGGGCGCCGAGGAGTGCGCGCGCCTCGTCGAACAGGCCCGGGCCGCGCGCAGCCGGCCGCCGGGTCGGCTGCGCCCGGTCAGCCGTGCCCGGTCGAGGGCTGCCAGCCGAGGGCGGGGCCGAGGCGGGTGGCGAGGTCGGTGAGGATCTGCACGTAGTCCTGGTGGTCGAAGGTGAAGGGCAGGGCGAAGGCGACCTCGTCGACCTCCTGGTAGCCGGCGTGGGCGTGCAGCCGCTCGGCGATCTCCTCGGACGGGCCGACCAGGTCGGGGGCGAACACCATCCGGGCCGGGCCCTGCGGGGCGAGGGTGCGCGGGGTGCGGGCGAGGGCGTACGCCTGGTACTTGGCGCGCTGTTCGGGGGTGGCGCCGTCGGTGGGGATGACGACGAGGCCCTGGGAGACGCGGGCGCGCTCGCCGTCGGGGTGCTCGGTGCGGAAGGCGCGGATCTGGGTGCGTTGGATCTCGGCGAAGTCCTCGGACTCCCCGGGCTCCCCGGCCTTGACGATGCTGCTGGTGAGCAGGTTGAGCCCGTGCTCGCCGGCCCAGCGGGCGGAGCGCAGGCTGCCGGCGCCGTACCAGAGCCGGGAGGCGAGGCCGGGGGAGTGCGGCTGGACCCGGCGGGAGTACACCTCGATGCCCTCGGTGCCGGCGAAGTCGGAGGCGGGTTCGCCGCGGACGAGGCCGAGGAGGCGCTCGGCGCGGCCGGTCCCGAAGTCCTCGTGCTCGCCGGTGTCGGGGTGGAGCGCGCCGCGGACCCGGTCGTAGTGGGTGGGTGGGCCGACGCTGAAGCCGGGGTTGAGGCGGCCGCCGGACAGGATGTCGACGGTGGCGAGGTCCTCGGCGAGGCGCAGCGGGTTCTCCCAGCCGAGCGGGGTGACGGCGGTGCCGAGGTGGATGCGGCTGGTGCGCTGGGAGGCGGCGGCGAGGACGGCGACGGGGGAGGAGATCCCGTACTGGAGGTGGCGGTGGCGCAGCCAGGCGCTGTCGAAGCCGAGCTGCTCGCCGAGGGTGATGAGGTCGAGGGTGGACTCGTGGCCCCGGCGCGGGTCGGCCTCGTCGAACAGTCCGATGGTCAGGAAGCCGAGTTTCCGCAGCGGTCGTGGGGTCGGCGGCATGGTGGGTGGCTCCGGGTGGTGTGAGGCGGCCCCCGGGAGGGCCGGGCGGGTGGTGCCCGTCGAACGTACGCAGGCGGCTCGCGTCCTCACAAGATCGGCGCGGGATCGGACATCGGCGCGCAACACGGCGCAATCCCGCCTCAACACCGGCCCGGTACGGGGCGCGGCGGGCCCCCTCCCCCGACGGGGGCCCGCCGCGTGTCCGGGAGGGTCAGCAGCTGCGCAGTTCCGGGCTCTGGTTGCGGATCTGGTTGTGCAGCGAGGTGAACTCGCGGTAGGCGTCGCCGTCCTCGGTGCCGGGGCGGAAGGCGCCGACGCGGTGGCAGTTGACGAAGGCGAGCTTGACGCCGAAGTGGTCCTCCAGGCTGCCGCGGATGGCGTTGCTGGCGAGCGCGCGCAGCAGCTGGGCGCGCTCCTCGTCGGTGGGCGTGGTGTTGTCGGTGGTGAACTCGTCCTCGGTGGCGCTGAGTTCGGTGCTGAGACCGGCGACGACCTGGTAGGCGTAGGGGAGGGAGGCGCGCACGGTGTCGAGGAAGTCGGCCTGGTTGACCCGGCCGTGCTCGGCCTGGGCGAGGAGGGCGGGGGAGACGTCGAGCGACATGGGTGTCCTCTTTCGCGGAGTCTGGTTATCGAAGATGAAAACCATTGCAAGATGGACTGTCGGTGATGTCCGGACGCCCTGTCAAGCGCCGTCCCCCGAAGGGCTGACGGGCGGCGCCTGCCGGTCGGTCCTGATGACGAACAGGGCGATCAGCGCCGCGAGCACGGCGAAGGCCAGGCCCATGTCGAACGCCCGGGAGATGCCGTGCGCCAGCACCTCGGAGGAGTACGGCGCCGGCAGCTTTCCGGTGGCCCGGAACTGCGCCGCCTGCTGCGGGGTGGCCTGCCGCAGGAAGGCGCCGACCTGCCGGCCGGCCTCGCTGCGGCTGGCCGCGCCGTAGACCGTGACCAGGATCGACAGCCCCAGCGAGCCGCCCACCTGCTGGGTGGTGTTGAGCATGCCGGTGGCCGCGCCGGTCTCGTGCGGGGCGACCCGGGAGACCACCGTCAGCGTGGCCGGGACGAAGATCGAGCCCATCCCGAGGCCGAACAGCAGGGTCGGGCCGAGGACGCCGGTCAGGTAGCCGCTGTGGGCGTCGAGCCGGGTGGACCAGAGGGCCCCGCCCGCCACCAGCAGCGAGCCCACCACCAGGAACGGCCTGCGCCCGTACCGCAGCTGGTTGCGGGCGGCGAACTGGGCGGCCGCGACGCTCGCGGCGCTGATCGGCAGGAAGGCGAGGCCGGCCCGCAGCGGGCTGAACCCGAGGACGTCCTGCACGAACAGGGTCATGAAGAAGAAGATGCTGAACATGGTCGCGGCCACGCAGAGCAGCAGCCCGTAGGCGCCGGAGCGGTTGCGGTCGCGGAACAGGTGCAGCGGGGTGATCGGCTGCGGCGCCCGCCGTTCGTGGAACAGGAAGGCCGCCAGCAGCAGCACGGCCAGGCCGAACGAGGTGACCGTCACGGGGTCGGTCCAGCCGTGGTCGGAGGCCCGGATGAAGCCGAAGACCAGCGAGACCATGCCCGCGGTGGCGGCGAACGCGCCGGTCAGGTCGAAGCGTCCGGGGTGCCGCTCGGACTCGTTGATGTAGAGCGGCGCCAGCAGCGCGATCGCGATGCCGATCGGCACGTTGACGAACAGCACCCACCGCCAGGACAGCCAGGAGGTCAGGATCCCGCCGGCGAGCAGGCCGACGGCGCCGCCCGCCCCCGCGACGGCCGAGTACACGCCGAAGGCGCGGTTGCGGGTCGGGCCCTCCGGGAAGTTGGTCGCGATCAGGGCGAGCGCGGTCGGCGAGGCGATCGCCGCGCCCAGGCCCTGGAGTGCGCGCGCGGCCAGCAGCCAGCCGGAGGACTGTGCGACGCCGCCGAGCAGCGAGGCGAGGCTGAAGATCAGGACCCCGGCGACGAACACGCGCCGGCGCCCGAGGATGTCGCCCATCCGCCCGCCCAGCAGCAGGAGCCCGCCGAAGGCGAGGGTGTAGGCGTTGACGACCCAGGACAGGTCGGTGGTGTTGAACCTCAGCGCCTGCTGGATGTGCGGCAGGGCGATGTTCACGATCGTGACGTCGAGGACCACCATGAGCTGGGTGGCCGCGATGACGGTGAGGGCTGTCCCCGGGTGCTGGCCGCGTCGCGCGGGTGCGGGCGGCGCCGGGGCCAGGGCGCGCGAGGTGACCATGGCAGGTCCCCCAATGACTCGGGAGCGAATGACGGTGAGGGGGCGGGTCCGTCGAATGACACCGGCAGTATCCCCGGGGTATAGGGAACACAATCGTTCATTACCGACAACCGGCTGATTCCGGACCCGTACCACCACTCCTCCGGGTGTGGTGCGGCGGCGGAAAACCCGGGGCACGGCCCGCCGCGGTCGTGCCAGGATGCTCGGCATGTCTGCTCGTGCACTGAGCTTCGGCGCGATCGCCGAAGCCTACGAACGTTTCCGGCCGGGGTACCCCGACGAACTCTTCGACACGGTGGCGGCGTACGCGGGCCGGCCGGTGCGGACCGCCCTGGAGATCGGCGCGGGCACCGGAAAGGCGACCCGGCTGTTCGCCGGGCACGGGGTCGACGTCACGGCGACGGAGCCCGACGCGGCCATGCTCGCCGAACTGCGCAGGACGGCGCCCCCCGGCGTGCGGACCGTCCGGGCCGCGTTCGAGGACCTGCGGCCGGGCGGGACGTACGGGCTGGTCTACGCGGCGGCGGCCCTGCACTGGACGCGCCCGGAGGGCCGGTGGTCGCGGGTGGCCGAACTGCTGGAGCCGGACGGCGTGTTCGCCAACTTCGGCGGTCCGTTCCAGCCGGCCGACCCGGCCGTCGAGGAGGCCGTGCGGGCGGCCCGGGCGCCGTTCCTGGAGAGCGACGACGTCCCGTCCCCGGACGGAACCGCTCCCGAGGAGGAACTGCATTGGCCGGGAACGGAGTTGGAGCGGTCCGGGCTGTTCCGTGACGTCCGGCAGTCCGTCATCCGGCGGCGCCTGCTGGTGAGCGCCCCGTACTACCTCGGCCACCTGTCGACCGTCTCGGCGTACCTCCAACTGCCGCCGCCGAGGCGGAGGCAGGCCTTCGACGCGATCGCTCGGGTGCTGCCCGGGACGGTCGAGGTCGCGGCCGACGTCACCGTCCATCTCGCGCGCCGGTGATCCGGGCGGCCGGGGCGCCGGCTGTGACGTCGAACAGCGGTGCCCGGCCCGCCGCTGTCGCGGCCGACCGGGCACCGTGGGGGAGGAGCGGGGATCAGCCTGTCTCGGTGAGGCTCTTCATGTCCTCGTAGCTCATACCGAGCTTGCTGAACACCTGCTGCTGCTCCAGGGGCAGGCCGAGGCCCTTCAGCTCCTCGGCCTGGGCCGGGGTCAGGGGCTTGCCGGGGGTGAGCGCCGGGGTGGTCGGGGCGGTGCCGCCCTTGCCGCCGCTGGCGGCGCCGGAGGTGAGGAGGCTGAGCATCGCGTTCTGGATGTCGTCGCTGGTCAGCGCGGTGGCGTCGGCGGGGGCCTCGACGGTCGGGGCGTTCTGGTTGAAGGCGAGCTTCACCGGGAAGTTGACGCCCGGTCCGGCCTTCGCCTCCAGCTGGGCGAGGTCGAAGGTGGCGGCGGAGAGCTTGCCGTCCTTCAGGTAGAGGTCGGCGCCGACCTTGTCCTCGCGCACGGTGCTCGGGACGGAGGTGGGGAGCTTCCCGAACTGCTGGGGGAGCTTGGCGGCCAGCGGCTTGAGGGCCTTCAGCAGTTCGTCGGCCAGCTGGCGGCCCGGGGCGCTCATCCAGATGTGCTCGGCGCCGTCCTTCTTGCCCTTGTCCTCGAAGGTGACGGTGCGGGACAGCACGTCCTTGAGGGAGTTGGTCAGCTGCTTGGCCGACTCCGGGTCCAGCGTGGGCTGCCCGCTCGGGGTGGCCTTGGCGCCGTCGGACTTCTTGGTGTCGTCGGCGAGCTTCTGCAGGTCGAAGGAGACCCACTTGCCGGCCAGCACGTCCTTGACCGGCTTCAGTTCGGCGGGCATGCCGCTGCTGATGGCGTCGACCTGCGAGGGGTCCTCGCCGACCAGCTTCACCAGGCCCTTGGCGTCGGCCCGCAGGAACGCCTTGGCGTCGACCTGGCGGTACTCCAGCAGCGCGGTGCCCTTCCGGTCGGAGAGCACGTAGGACAGGCGCACCGACTTGTCGAGCGTCAGGTCCTTGTCGGCGCCGTTGCTTTGCGCGTTCTTGAAGGTGTCGAGGTCCTTCAGCGGCTTGTCGGCGGATATCGCGACGGAGAAGTTCAGCCCGGACACGGCGTCGGCGCTCTTCGGGTCGACCTTGTCGCCGGTGGCCGCGCCGAAGGCGGTGATCTGCTCGGGGGTCGCGTCCACGGAGAACGTGAGGCCGGCGGCCTTGCCCTCGCCGACCTTGGTGAAGGCCTTGGACACCTTCTGCGCGGCGGACAGCTGCTCGACGGTGCCGCAGGCGGCCAGGCCGGCGGCGAGCACGGATGCGGTGACGGCGACGGGAACGGTTCCGCGCGCGGCCCGGCGAATGGCGGTGTTGATGGTACGTCTCCTGTGTAACGGGGCCTGGCCGCATGGCCAGACCAGTCCCTCCCCGGTGGCGTCAAGCGCCACAGTGTTTACACATTTGATCACATCATCGGCAAGAGGGTGGTCGATTATTTTCCGGGGGAGGCGCGGCTCAGCGGGCACCGGGGATGACGTCGTCGAAACGGGGTGCGCCGGGCTCGTACGGCACCCGCGCGGCTCGCGCGGCGAAGCTGACGGCGTGGTACCAGCCGCACAGCAGGAGCAGGTCGAGCAACTGGTCGTCGTCGAAGAGCGGTGTGAGTCGCGCCCACAGCGCGTCGTCGATGTCGGAGTCGGCGTGCAGCGCGTCGACGGCGAGGACGAGCAGCCGTTCCCGCTCGGACGTCCAGCACGCGTCGGCGGCTCCGCCGTGGACCAGTGACGCCGTCTGCTCGCGGGTGAGGCCGACCCGCTCGGCGAAGGACATCACGTGGACGCCCCACTCGTACTCGCAGCCGCACAGCGCGCACGTCCGGTCGATGACGATCTCGCGCTCGCGCATGGTCAGGCTCAGCTGCCGGCCCAGCTCGTAGCGGCCCCACCCGTGCATGGCGTCGGCCATCGGCGGGTTCCTGGCGAACAGGCGGAACAGTCCGATCGGCGCGGCTCCCTCGGGCATCATGCGCGCGAGTCGTGCGGCGGTCCGGTCGGTGTACGGCGGCTCCAGCGGGGCTATCCGCGGCATGGGCTCTCCCGTTGCGCTCGTTCCGGATGTTTCGGAATCAGAAACAGCAAGGGGGATGTTAATGTTTCGAATAACGAAACACAAGGGGAGTCGTGCCGACACCACGCCCGGGGGAGCCGGTCCGCGGCTCGACGACCGGCCGGCCGATCATGGCCGCGATGGACCTCTTCGGACGCCGCTGGGCCCTGCGCCTCCTCTGGGAGCTGCGCGCCGGCCCGCTCGGGGCCCGCGCCCTGCTCGCACGGTGCGACGGCCTGTCGTCGAGCGTCCTCTACCAGCGGCTCCGTGAGCTCACGTCGGGCGGCCTCATCGCCCCGTCGGCCGACGGCTATCGGCTCACCCGGCTGGGAGAAGCCCTCGGCCACGCCCTGCGCCCGCTCGACGCGTGGGCGGTCGCCTGGGCACAGGAGCAGGAGCAGGAGCAGGAGCAGGAGCAGGGCGAGGGCGAGGGCGAGGGCGGAGATGGCGGTGGCGGCCGGCCCGGACAGCCGGGCTGACCGCCACCGCGGGCGGGCTCCGGTGCTCAGCCCCGGCCGAGGCGCAACGCGGTGTCGATCAGCGGGACGTGGCTGAAGGCCTGCGGGAAGTTGCCGACCTGGCGCTTGAGCCGCGGGTCCCACTCCTCCGCCAGGAGCCCGAGGTCGTTGCGGATGGACAGCAGCTTGTCGAACAGCTGGTGCGCCTCGTCCGTCCGGCCGATCATCGCCAGGGCGTCGGCCAGCCAGAACGAGCAGGCCAGGAAGGCGCCTTCGTCGCCCGGCAGGCCGTCCACCCCGCCGCTCGTGGGGTAGCGCAGCACGAAGCCGTCCTCGGTGGACAGCTCGCGCTGGATCGCCTCGACGGTGCCGATGACGCGCTTGTCGTCCGGCGGCAGGAAGCCTACCTGGGGGATGAGCAGCAGCGAGGCGTCCAGCTCCTGCGAGCCGTAGGACTGGGTGAAGGTGTTGCGGTCCGGGTCGTAGCCGTGGGTGCAGACGTCCTCGTGGATGGTGTCGCGCAGCGCGCGCCAGCGCTCCAGCGGCCCCTCGCAGTCGGTCTGCTCCAGCAGTTGGACCGTCCGGTCGACGGCGACCCAGGCCATCACCTTGGAGTGGACGAAGTGCCGGCGCGGGCCGCGGACCTCCCAGATGCCCTCGTCCGGCTCCTGCCAGTGGTCCTCCAGCCAGGAGATCAGCCGCAGTTGCAGCAGGTGGGCGTGGTCGTTGCGGGCCAGGCCGGTGTGCTGGGCGAGGTGCAGGGCCTCGACGACCTCGCCGTAGACGTCGAGTTGCAGCTGCCCGGCGGCGCCGTTGCCGATCCGGACGGGGCGGGAGCCCTCGTAGCCGGGCAGCCAGTCGAGTTCGGTCTCCACCAGCTCCCGTTCGCCGGCGATGCCGTACATGATCTGGAGGTTCTCCGGGTCGCCGGCGACGGCGCGCAGCAGCCACTCGCGCCAGGCCTTGGCCTCGTCGCGGTAGCCGGTGCGCAGCAGCGAGGAGAGCGTGATGGTGGCGTCGCGCAGCCAGGTGTAGCGGTAGTCCCAGTTGCGGACGCCGCCGATGTCCTCGGGCAGCGAGGTGGTGGGGGCGGCGACGATGCCGCCGGTGGGGGCGTAGGTGAGGCCCTTGAGGGTGATCAGGGAGCGGATCACGGCCTCGCGGTAGGGGCCCTGGTAGGTGCACTGGGCGGCCCAGTCGCGCCAGAACTCCTCGGTGGCGGCGAGTGCCTGCTCGGCGTCCGGCCGGTCGGGCGCGCCGAGGTGGGAGGCCTGCCAGGTGAGGGCGAAGGCGATCCGCTCGCCGGCGGTGACGGTGAAGTCGGCGTAGGTGGTCAGGTCGCGGCCGTAGGTCTCGGACTCGCCGTCCAGCCACACCGAGTCGGGCCCGGCCACGGCGACCGTACGGGATCCCGCGCCGTCCGTGACCTTGTGCACCCAGGGCACGACGCGCCCGTACGAGAAGCGCATCCGCAGGGCCGAGCGCATCCGGACGGTGCCGGAGACGCCCTCGACGATCCGGATCAGCTGCGGGGCCGCCGTGCCGCGCGGCGGCATGAAGTCGATCACCCGGACGGTGCCCCCGGCGGTGTCCCACTCCTGTTCCAGGATCAGGGAATCGCCCCGGTAGCGCCGCCGGTGGGCGGGCGGGGCGTCACCGGGGGCGATCCGCCAGAAGCCGTGCTCGTCCGTGCCCAGCAGGCCGGCGAAGACGGCCGGGGAGTCGAAGCGGGGCAGGCACAGCCAGTCGACGGCGCCGTCCCTGCCGACCAGGGCGGCGGTCTGCATGTCGCCGATCAGCGCGTAGTCCTCGATACGGGCGGGCACGTGGTTCTCCAAGAAGGGTTCACAGGAAGGTTCGGCAGAGGGGGGGTGTACCGGCCGGGCCGGGCTCACTCCTTGAGCGAGCCCGAGTTGGCGCCGCGCACGAAGTGGCGCTGGAAGCAGAAGAACAGGATCGCCACCGGGAGGGTGGAGACCAGCGCCGCCGCCAGCTTGAGCGGGTACTGCGTCCCGGAGCCGAGGCCGCCGGAGACGAAGTGCGCCAGGCCGGTGGTGAGGGTGTCGTGCTCGCTGGACTGGGTGGAGACCAGGAAGTGCGTGAACTCGTTCCAGGAGCCCTGGAAGGAGAGCACGGTGAGCGTGATCAGCGAGGGCCGGGACATCGGCAGGACGACGGACCAGAAGATCCGGAACGTCCCGGCGCCGTCGATCCGCGCCGCCTCCTCGATCTCGCGCGGCACCGACTCGAAGAACTGCTTCATGATGAAGATCCCGGCGGCGTCGACCAGCAGCGGCAGGATCATGCCGCTGTAGCTGTCGAACATGCCGAAGCTCTTCAGCACCAGGAACTTCGGGATCAGCAGCACCACGCCCGGCACCGCCATCACGGCCAGCACGAAGGCGAACAGCAGCCGGCGGCCCGGGAACCTGATCCGGGCCAGCGCGTAGCCCGCCATCGAGTCGAACAGCACCCGGCCGGCCGTCACCAGGACGGTCACCACCACGCTGTTGCCCAGCCAGCGCAGGAACGGGATGTTCTCGACGCCCTCCGCCAGGCCGAACAGGCGCCGGTAGGAGGCCAGGGTGCCGCCGTCGGGCAGCACCGACATCGGGTGGGCGGCCGCGTCCGGGTCGGTCTTGAAGCTGTTCACCAGTTGCAGCACGAACGGCAGCAGGTAGAGCAGCGCGAAGCCGAGCAGGACGGTGTACCCGAGGATCCGCAGCGGCCGGGGGAAGCGGCCGAGGATCGGCTTGTCCACGGTGGCCTTGCGGTCAGCGTGCGGCACGGCGGGCTCCCTTCGGGCTGCGGCGGGGCTTGCCGTCCCGCTCCCGCAGGACCCACCGTTGGACGGCGGTGAGCAGCAGGATCAGGCCGAGCAGGACGAACGCGATGGCGGCGCCCTGCCCGAAGTCGGCGTTGTCGAAGCCGGCCGAGTAGGACAGGTAGGCGGGCGTCAGGGTGGTGTTGCCGGGCGCGCCCTTGCCCATCACGTACACCTGGTCGAAGACCTGCCAGGTGGAGATCAGGCCGAGGGTCAGCACCAGGAACAGGACGGGCCGCAGCGCGGGCAGGGTGACGTGGCGCAGCAGCTGGCGGCGGTTGACGCCGTCGAGCGCGGCGGCCTCCTCCAGTTCGCGCGGGATGTCCTGGAGGGCGGCGAGGAAGATCAGCATGAAGGTGCCGGAGGTGGTCCACACCGCCATCAGGATCAGCGTGCACATCGCGACCGAGGGCCCGGCGAACCACTCCGACCAGGACAGTCCGAGCGGCCCGCCGGTGCCCGGGGCGGGCTGGTCCAGGCCGAACCAGCCGAGCACCAGCCAGATCACCCCGCGCGGGTCGGCGAACCAGTTCGGCCCCTTGACCCCGAGCCAGCCCAGCATCCGGTTGACGGCGCCGCTGCCCTGGAAGAGGAACAGGAAGACCGTCGAGATCGCGATCGAGCTGGTGACGGACGGGAAGTAGAACACCGTGCGCAGGGCGCCCCGGCCGCGCAGCATCCGCTGGTTGACCAGGATGGCGAGCAGCAGCGCCAGGACCGTCTGCAGCGGCACCGTCAGCAGGACGTAATACAGCGTGTTGCGCATCGAGGTGGCGAACAGCGTGCGGTCCAGGCCGTCCTCGGCGAACAGCCGGCGGTAGTTGTCCAGGCCGATGAAGTCCGCGCTGCCGCTGAACGGGTTGGACTGGCCGTCCCAGTGCAGCAGGCTGACCCACAGGGCCATCCCGATCGGCAGGACCATGAAGAGGCCGAGGACCAGGACCATGGGGCCGGCGAACAGCCAGCCCCATGCTCCCTCGCGCAGGCTGCGCCGGCGTATCGTGCCGGTGGAGCTGTTACTTGGCATTCTTGATGGCCTGCTCGCCGTTGCGCTGGAGGGTGCCCAGGATGGCCGCCGGGTCGCCCGTCTTCAGCGACTGGAGGTCGGTGTTGAACTGGGTGAGCACCTTGGTGAACCCGGCGATGGTGACCGGCGCCTGGGCGTTGGCGACGCCGTCGACCCAGGCCTTGGACTCGGGGTACTTCTGGGCGTAGGCGCTCAGCGCGCTGGTGCGCGAGGGCATCACGCCGAAGGCCTGGGCGAACTCCAGCTGCTGGTCGGCGGAGGCGAGGTGCTTGACCAGGTCGACCCCGGCCGCCTGGTGCTGGCTCTTGGCGGCGATGCCCCAGCAGTTGCTGAAGGCGAGGGTGCCGGGGCCGGCCGGGCCGGCGGGCAGCGGGAGCACCTTGTACTGGACGTTCGGGTAGTCCTTGGCCATCGCGCCCTTGAGCCAGTTGCCCTCGATGGTCATCGCGGCCTTGCCCTTGCCGAGCGCCTCGCCGCCCCAGCCGGCGTCCACCTCGGCGACGTACTTGGCCGAGCCGGCCTTCATCATCGACTGCACGTACTCCAGCGCCTGCTTGTTGGCCGGGCTGTCGGCGGTCATCGCGGTCTGCTCGGGGTTGGTGATCCAGCCGCCGGCCTCCTTCAGCAGGGCGCCGAGCCGCTGGTAGTCGGGGGCGGTCACCAGGCCGGTCACGCCGTCCTTGGTGAGCTTGGCGGCGTCGTCGGAGAGCTGCTGCCAGCTGGTCGGGTAGTCGGCCTCGGTCAGGCCGGCCTGCTGCCACAGCGTGGTGTTGATCGCCAGGCCCAGGGTGGAGGTGTCCTTGGGCAGGCAGGTGAGCTTGCCGTCGTAGCTGAAGGCCTTGCGCAGCGGCTCGGAGAAGTCGGCGGCGTCCGGGATCTGGTCGCCGTAGGCGTACAGCGAGCCGCCCTTGGCGTAGTTCGCGAACTGGTCGGAGTTGACGTAGAAGAGGTCCGGCGGGGTGCCGCCGGCGAAGGCCTGGCCGAGCTGCTGGTTGATGTCGCTGGCGATCTGCACGGTGACGGTGTTGCCGGTCTTCTTGGCCCAGTCGGCCGTGGCGGCCTTGACCGCGGCCGTCTCGGACTCGCCGGAGGTGGCGATCAGCACCGTCAGGCTCTGGTTGCCGCCGGAGGACTGCTTGGCCGGTGAGTCGCCGAAGCCGCCGGAGGAGGAGCAGCCGGTGACGGCGCCGAGGGCGACGGCCGTGCAGACGGCTGCCGCGGCGAGGGTGCGGGAGGTGGCCATGCGGGATCTCCTTGCGAGGGTGGGTGGGGGGAGTGAGCGGAGATGGTTCGGGGGAGTGGCGGTCAGACGCTTTCGCGCAGGACCAGCGCCGGTTCCAGGAGCACGTGTTCGGTCGGCCGGTGGTGGTCGCCGAGGCGTTCCAGCAGCAGCCGCATGCACTCGCGGCCGACCGCGTCGAGCGGTTGGGCGAGGCTGGACAGCGACGGGAACAGCAGGGGGGCGATCGGCGAGTCGTCGAAGCCGATGACGGCCGCGTCCGGGCCGGGGGTGCGGCCGTCGCGGCGCAGCGCCTGGTACCAGCCGAGCGCCAGGGTGTCGCTGGCGGTCACGACCGCGGTCGCGCCGGTCGCGAGCAGCCGTTCGGCGGCCTCGGTGGCGCTCGCCCGGTCGTCCGGGCTCTCGGCCCGGCGGCCCCGGGCGGGCAGGCCCAGTTCGCGCATCGCGCTCTGCCAGCCGCGGGCGCGGTCGTCGCCGACGCCGGAGCCCTTCGGCCAGCCGAGGAAGCCGATCTTGCGGTGGCCGAGCCCGGCCAGGTGGCGCACGGCGGCCGAAGTCCCGGCGGAGCCGTCGACGTCGACCCAGTCGCCGACGTCCCGGCCGGACCAGGTGCGGCCGAAGGCGACGTAGGGGACGCCGCGTTCGTGCAGCCAGCCCTGGCGGCGGTCGCCGCGGTCGGTGCCGCTGAGGACGAAGCCGTCCGCGCCGTGCTCGTCGAGCAGCCGCTGGTAGCTGGTGAGTTCGTCGTCCCCGGGGGCGACGGCGAACAGCACCACCCGGTAGCCGGCCTGGTCGGCGGCCTCGGAGAGCGAGTGCAGGAACTGGTCCAGGACCGGGGTCGGGACGCCGGTGCTGCTGGAGCGGATGCCGTAGCCGATCAGCCGGCTGGCCCTGGTCTTGAGCGCCTGCGCGGCCCGGTGCGGGCGGTAGCCGAGCTCGTCGATCGCGCGCTGGACCCGCTCCAGCGTCTGCGGGCGCAGCAGCTCGGGCGAGTTGATCGCGTTGGACACCGTCTGACGGCCCACGCCGGCCCGGGCGGCGACCATTTCCAGGGTCACGGCGGACCCTGTCCTGGGCCGGGGCGATGAGTGTGCATGCATGACGGCGATCCTAGGTTCTGTCTTCATTGACAAGATCTTGGAGCGTTCCAATACGGGGTTCCATCTTCCCCACCAGGGGGGTTAATGTCTTGGAACGCTCCAATGGCAGAAAGGTTGCGCCCGAGTGGAAGCAACTGTCAAGCCCTAAAACGAGGATGAAGAGACCATGTCAGCGATCGCCCTGCAGCCGTTCCTGCACGACGCCCAGCTCTCCGTGGCCGCCCCGAGCTTCTGTGCCTCGCGCCCGGACGGTCGGATCGGCGAAGGCGCGGACGGCTTCTACCACGGGGACCGCCGGATCCTCTCCCGCCTGGAGGCCGGCGTCGCCGGGATCCCCAACGCCCCCGTCGCCACCGCGCACGGCGAGGACGGGCGCACCACCTTCGTCACCGTGCTGCGCGGCCTCGCCGAACTCACCCCCGACCCGGCCGTCACCCTGGAACGCCGCCGGGAGCTGCACCCCGGCCGCCTCGTCGAGCGCTACACCGTCCGCAACGCGGGCGACCTCACCGCCCGCCTGCGCCTGGACCTGCGCGCGGAGAGCGACTTCGCCGCGATGGACTCCGTCAAGGCCGGCCGCGCCACCCAGGCCCTCACGCCCACCGCCGGCCCGAACGGCCTGCGCTGGAGCCAGGGCCCGCTCAGCGCCGCCCTCACCGTCGAGCCGGCGCCCGACCACCTCGCCGCCGACACCGGCACCCTGGGCTTCGACCTCGAACTCGCCCCCGGCCAGAGCTGGCAGGCCGTCCTGGAGTGCACCGCCGAGCACCGCGACGGCGACCTCTTCCCCGCCCCGGCCGCCGACGCCGCCCCGTGGCGCACCCCCGGGATCACCGGCCGCGACCACCACCTCGCGCACTGGATCGCCCGCTCCCACCAGGACCTGCGCGGCCTCCTGCTCACCGACCCGCTGGACCCCGCCGACCACTTCCTCGGCGCCGGGGCCCCCTGGTTCCTCACCCTGTTCGGCCGCGACTCCCTCTGGGCGGCCCGGATGATGCTCCCGCTCGGCACCGAACTCGCCGCCGGCACGCTGCGCACCCTGGCCCGCCGCCAGGGCCGCGCCCTCGATCCGGCCACCGAGGAGCAGCCTGGCAAGATCCTCCACGAGGTCCGCCGCGACGAGCAGCACCTTGACAACGGCTCCCACCTGCCGCCCTGCTACTTCGGCACGGCCGACGCCACCCCGCTGTGGCTCACCCTGCTGCACGACGCCTGGCGCTGGGGCATGCCCGAGGACGAGGTCGAAGACCTGCTGCCGCACGCCGAGGCCGCCCTCGCCTGGCTGGCCGACCACGCCGACGCGGACGGCGACGGCTTCCTGGAGTACGTCGACAGCTCCGGCAAGGGGCTCTCCAACCAGGGCTGGAAGGACTCCTCCGACAGCATCCGCTTCCGCGACGGCCGGATCGCCGACGCCCCCATCGCGCTCAGCGAGGTCCAGGCCTACGCCTACGAGGCCGCCGTGGCCTCGGCCGCCCTGCTGGAGGCCTTCGGCCGGCCCGGCGCCGACCGCTGGCGGCAGTGGGCGGAGGAGCTGCGGCTGCGCTTCCGCGACCGGTTCTGGACCGAGGACGCGCACGGCCCGTACCCGGTGGTCGCCCTGGACGGCGGCAAGCGCAAGGTCGACTCGGTCGCCTCCAACATGGGCCACCTGCTCGGCACCGGCCTGCTCGACCCGCAGGAGAGCGCCCTGGTCGCCGGCCGGCTCACCGCCCCCGGCATGGACAGCGGCTTCGGGCTGCGCACCCTGGACGCCGCCGCGGCCGGCTTCAACCCGCTCGGCTACCACACCGGTTCGGTCTGGCCGCACGACAGCGCCATCGCCGTCCACGGCCTCGCCCGCGCCGGGCTGCACGAGGCCGCCGCGCCGCTGGCCGCCGGCCTGGTCCGCGCGGCGGCGGCCTTCGAGCACCGCCTGCCCGAACTCTTCGGCGGCCACCCGCGCGCCGAGGTCGCCCGCCCCGTCCCCTACCCGGCCTCCTGCCGTCCGCAGGCCTGGGCCGCCGCCGCCTCCGTCCAGGTGGTGCAGGCACTGCTCGGCCTGGAGGCCGACGCCCCCAACCGCCGGCTCCGGGTGCGCGCCCAACTCCCGGCCGGCTACGAGTCGCTGACGTTCACCGGCCTGACGGTGGCCGGCCTGCCGATCGAGGTGTCCACCGACCACACCGGAGCCGTCGAGCTGCGCGCCCCGCAGGGCTTCACCGTCACCACGGACCGTTGACGCGAACCCCGCCGGCCGCGCCCGGCCGGCGGGGAACAGGCCGTCCGGGCGCGGGCGCGGGCCGGGTCAGCCGCGTTGCACGGTGAACTGGTCCACGGCGGTGCCGTCCTCGGTGATCGAGCGCACCGCCATGCGGGCCGGCTTGCCGGCGGCGGCGGGCGTCACGTCGACCGCCACCAGGCAGTAACCGGTGTAACGGACCCTGGACCAGCTGACCTTGACGGTCTGGTTGTGGCCGCTCGGATCGGCGACCACCATCGGGACGGGGGAGTCGTTCTTCGTCTCGTGCCCGAGGTAGGTGTCGGGGACGGGGAAGGAGTAGACCCCGCCGCCACCGCCGCCCGCGACGACGTACGTGGTGCCGTCCTTCAGCGGATTGACGGTGTCTCCGGAGGCGACCTTGCGGGTGGGCTTGCCGGAGCGGATGGGGTCGGTCCGCTCGTAGACGTGGTTGTGGCCGCTGAGCACCAGGTCCACCTGGTACTTGTCGAACAGCGGGGCCCAGTCCTGCTGCGCGCCGAGTTCGGCCCCGTTGTCGTGGCAGGTGGAGTACGTGCACTGGTGCAGGTAGACGACGACGAAGTCGATGGTGGTGTCGGCGCGGAGCGCGGCGAGCCGGCTCTCCAGCCACTTCTTCTGCTTGCCCTTGGTGTAGTTCAGGTTGGCCGCGGTGTTGTAGCAGATGTCGTTGCCGTCGAGGCTGATCAGGCCGACGTTCTGGCAGCGCCAGGAGTAGATGCCGGTGGACTGCGCCCAGGCGTTGTCGGGCATCGTGAACCGGGCGCGGATGCCCCCGTAGCCGTCGGCGCCGTACCAGGCCTCCATCTCGTGGTTGCCGATCGCCATCATCCACGGGGTCCGGGAGGCGACGGGTTCGTTCTGCACGAAGAAGGAGTCCCACAGGCGGGCGTCGTAGGGGTCGCTGGTCTTGCCGCTGCCGCCGCTGTTGGCGTACGAGAGGTCGCCCATGTGGAGGTGGAAGGCGGGGTCGAGGCCGGCGATCAGGTTGGCGGTGGCGGCCGCGTTGTACCCGACGCCCTGGTCGCCGAAGGCCGTGAAGGTGAACCCGGTGCCGCGGTCGGGTGCGGGCGCGGTGCGGAAGCTCGCCACGTCGCCGAGCAGGGCGCGCTGCCCCGCGGGGTCGTAGCCCTGGTGGCCGACGACGTAGTAGTACGTGGTGTCCGGGATCAGCTGGTCCACCTGCGCGTGCAGGTAGTACTGGGTGACGGTGGTGGGCTTGACCAGGGGCTGGTCCTCGACCGGGTGCTGCCAGGACAGCTTGCTGACCAGGGTGCGGACCTCGGCGGCGATCGGGGAGCCCAAGTCGCCGGGCTGGAGGCCGATCCGGACGAAGGGGGCGGTCACCGCGCCCGGCACCTGCCAGGAGACGACGACCTGTCGGGAGGGATCGGCCCCGAAGGCCAGGTGCCGGCCGAAGGGGCGCAGCGCGGCCCCGGCGGTCCGGTCGCTGCGGGGTGCGGGGAGGGTCGGGGTGTCGAGGGCGGTCGGGCGGGGGGCGGCCTGGGCGGTGCCGGGCAGCAGGAGGCTGCCCGCGGCGAGGGCGGCACCGCCCGCCGCGCTCACTCGCAGGAGGTCGCGCCGGGAGTGCCGTGAGGTCTCGGACATGACATTAAGTTAGGAAACATCACTAACCTTTGACAAGAGGGCGGACGCCTGCGGATTCGGCCGCACCGCACGCCAGTTGGCGGCGTACCGGGTGCGGGGGCGCCGCCGGGCGGGCGATCCGCTCGTGGAGCCGATCGGCGTAACCCCGCCCGCGCGTCGCGGGCCCGGCACCGACGGGCGCCTACCGTGGGCGAATGACCGATCATCAGACCGCGCGACCCGCCATGGGCCGGGCGGGCTACCTCGGGGCGGCCGCCGGCTTCGCCGTCTGCATGGCGGGCACCACCCTGCCCACCCCGCTGTACGGGCTGTACCAGGAACAGATCGGCTTCTCCGAACTGATGGTGACGCTCGTCTTCGCCGTCTACGCCTTCGGCGTCATCGGCGTCCTGCTGCTCGTCGGCAACGTCTCCGACTCCGTCGGACGCCGGCCCGTCCTGCTCTGCGGACTCGCGCTCGCCGCCTGCAGCGCCGTCGCCTTCCTGGCCGAAGGCGGCCTCCCGCTGCTGGCCCTGGGTCGCCTGCTGTCCGGCCTGTCCGCGGGCCTGTTCACCGGCACCGCCACCGCGTACGTCCTGGAGCTCGCCCCACCCGGACACCAGGCCCGCGCGGGCTTCGTCGCGACCGCCGCCAACATCGGCGGCCTGGGCTGCGGACCGGTGCTGTCGGGGCTGCTCGCCGAGTACACGACCCACCCCCTGACCCTGCCGTTCGCCGTGCACCTGGTGCTGCTCGCCGCCTCCTTCACCGTCACCTGGCTCCTGCCGGAGACCGTCACCGGCGCCCGCCCGCTGCGCACCGCCCGGCCGCGCCGGCCGTCCCTGCCGCCGGAGGTCCGCGGGGTGTTCGTCCCGGCCGGCCTCGCCGCGTTCGCGGGCTTCTCCCTGCTGGGCGTCTTCACCTCCGTCAGCCCGGCCTTCCTCTCCCAGCGGCTGGGCGTCCACAGCCCGGCCGTCGTCGGCCTGATCGTCTGCACGGCCTTCTTCGCCTCGACCCTCGGCCAGCTCGTGGTGCCCCGGCTGGGCACCGTCCGGGCGATCCCGATCGGCTGCCTGGTGCTGATCGCCGGGCTGGCCCTGATGGCGGGCTCCCTCGCCTGGACGGCCCTGCCGCTGCTGGTGCTCAGCGCCCTGGTGGGCGGCGCCGGCCAGGGCATGGGCCTGCGCGGCGCCGTCGGCGAGATCGCCGCCGCGGCTCCCGCCGAGCACCGCGGCGGCGCCCTGTCGGCGCTCTTCGTGGTCGCCTACTTCGGCATCTCGATCCCGGTGATCGGCATCGGCCTGCTCACCGGGCCGATCGGCCTGGCCCACGCCGGCCTGGTCTTCACCGCCTGCATGGCCCTGCTCGCCGCCGTCTCCGGCGCCTACCTGCTGCGCCGGGCCCGCGCCGGCTCCTGAACCGGCTCCTGAACCGGCCGCGGCCCGGCGGCGCCCGCGCGCTTCCAGGCGCTCTCGCGCAGCAGCCGCAGGCCGTTGAGGCCGACGATGACGGTCGAGCCCTCGTGGCCGAGGACGCCGAGCGGCAGGGGCAGGGTGGCGACCAGGTCCCACACGACCAGGCCGGAGATGAACACCGAAGCGATCACCAGGTTCTGGACGACCAGCCGCCGGGCCGCCCGGGACAGCGCGATCACCGTGGGGACGGTCGCGAGTTCGTCGCGGACGACGACCGCGTCGGCGGTCTCCAGCGCCAGGTCGGAGCCCGCCCGGCCCATCGCGATGCCGGTGTGGGCGGCGGCGAGGGCGGGGGCGTCGTTGACGCCGTCGCCGATCACCAGCACCTTGCGCCCGGCCCGCTCCTGCTCCTGGACGGCGGCGACCTTGTCCTGGGGGAGCAGCCCCGCGCGGACGTCGGTGATGCCGACCTCGGCGGCGAGGCGGGCGGCGGCGCGCGGGTTGTCGCCGGTCAGCAGCACCGGGGCGGCGCCGGTCAGGGCCGCCAGGGCGGTGACGGTGGCGGCGGCGTCGGGGCGCAGGCGGTCGGCGATGCCGAGCACGCCGACCGGGACGCCGTCGCGCTGGACCAGGACGGCGGTGCGCCCGTCGCGCTCCAGCTCCTCGGCGATGGCGAGGGCCGCGGCCGAGGCGGTGGCGGTGGCGGTGGTGGTGGCCTCCGCCGCGGTGGAGGGCGCGTCGGCGGCGCCGTCGAGGAGCCGGGCGGGGGCGCCGACCGCGATGACGGCACCGGAGACGGTGGCGGTCACCCCGATGCCGGGGGTGGAGGCGAAGCCCTCGGCGACGGGCAGGTCGAGGCCGCGCCGGCGGGCGGCGTCGACCACCGCGCGGGCCAGCGGGTGTTCGCTGGGGTGCTCGGCGGCGGCCGCCAGGGCCAGCAGTCCGTCCTCGTCCAGGCCGCTGCCGGCGAGGGGGAGGAGGTCGGTGATCCGGGGGGTGCCCTCGGTGAGGGTGCCGGTCTTGTCCAGCGCGACCGCGTCGACCTGCCCGAGCCGCTCCATCACGACGGCGGACTTCACCAGGACGCCGTGGCGGCCGGCGTTGGCGATCGCGGACAGCAGCGGTGGCATGGTGGCCAGCACCACGGCGCAGGGCGAGGCGACGATCATGAAGGTCATCGCCCGCAGCAGCGAGCCGGTCACGGCGGCGCCCAGCGCCAGCGGGACCAGGAAGACGGCGAGGGTCGCGAAGACCATGCCCAGGGAGTAGCGCTGCTCGACCCGCTCGATGAACAGCTGGGTGGGGGCCTTGGTCTCCGAGGCCTCCTCGACCATGGCGACGATCCGGGCGATCACCGAGTCGGAGGCGTCGCGCTCGACCTTCACCCGCAGGGCGCCGGTGCCGTTCAGGGTGCCGGCGAAGACCTCGTCGCCCTGCTGCTTGGCGGCCGGCAGCGGCTCGCCGGTGATGGTGGCCTGGTCGACCTCGCTCGCGCCGTCCAGGACGCGGCCGTCGGCGCCGACGCGCTCGCCGGGGCGGATCAGGATGGTGTCGCCGACCACCAGGTCCTCGGTGGCGACGGTCTCCTCGCCGCCGCCGTCCAGCAGGCGGGTGGCGGTGGTGGGGGCGAGGTCGAGCAGGCCGCGCACCGAGTCCTGGGTGCGGGCGGTGGCCAGCGCCTCCAGCGCGCCCGAGGTGGCGAAGATGACGATCAGCAGCGCGCCGTCCATCACCTGCCCGATCGAGGCCGCGCCGATCGCGGCGACGATCATCAGCAGGTCGACGTCGAGGGTCTTCTCGCGCAGCGCCTGGAGGCCGGCCCAGCCGGGCTCCCAGCCGCCGGTGACGTAGGCGATCGCGTACAGCGGCCCCCAGGCCCAGGCCGGGGCGCCGGTCAGCTGGAGCGGCAGGGCGGTCAGGAAGGCGACGGTCGCGGCGGCGGCCCAGCGGGCCTCGGCCAGCGCGAAGACGCGCGTACGGCGCTTGGGGGCGGCGCCGCCGCGCGGGGCTGCGGCGGCTGGGCGCTCGGTGAGGGTTGCGGACATGGCTGTGGTGTTCCTCCACGCGGACACGACGGGACGACGCGTCGACCATACAGGAATACATGAACAGCTCTTCATTTATTCCCGCTGGATTGACCCTCCCGGGTGATGCGGTTGTCGCCCCCCGCCGGGCAGCCCCTGACTAGTTGGCCCGCGCGGCGAGGCCGTGCGGCCAGTGGCGGTGGTACCGGTCGATGACGTAGTCGTGGCCGTGGAGCCAGCCGTCCGCGGCCGGGTGGGCGTCGGTGAGGTGGGGGTGGCCCGGGGGCAGGTCGGCGTGGACGTGGTCGAGCCTGGCGGGGTCGCGGGCGGGCCAGATCGCGGTGGCGGCGCCGGCGGCGAGCAGGGCGATGGCGCCGAGGACGACGGCCGTCACCGGGAGCCCGGCGCCGGCGGCGAGCCAGCCGGCGAGGGGGTAGGTGAGCAGCCAGCAGCTGTGCGAGAGGGAGAACTGCGCGGCGAAGGCGGCGGGCAGGTCCGCGTCGGCGGCGGAGCGGCGGATCAGGCGCCCGCCCGGTGTGAGGACGGCGGAACAGGCGGCGCCGATCGCGGCCCAGGACACCAGCAGCGCGGCCCAGGACCAGCCGCCCGGGGCCGCGGCGGTGACGGCGGCGACGGCGGCCAGGACGGCGGGGAGCGCGAAGGCGGCCGGGAGCATGACGGTGCGGTCGGAGAGCCGCCGCAGGAGCCGGGGCAGGAGCAGGGCGGCCAGCATGGAGCCGGCTCCGTAGGCGCCCAGGGCGAGCGACACCGCGCCGGCCGGGCGGTGGAAGTGCTCGCGGACCGCGACGACGGTGTCGACGAAGACGATCGCCCCGGCGGCGGCGACCGCAAGGTCGAGGGCGAGCAGGGCCCGCAGGCGCGGGGTGGCCCAGAACAGGCGGGCGCCGAAGGCGGCCTTGGCGTGGCCGCCGCCGGTCCGCTCGACGGGGGCGGGCTTGGGCAGGGCGACGGAGACGACCAGGGTGGCGGAGGCGAGGAAGCCCGCGGTGGTGCCGGTGAACAGCCAGGTGTAGGGCACCAGGGCGAGCAGGCCCGCGGCGAGCGCCGGGCTGAACAGGGACTCCAGATCGTAGGCGAGTCGGGACATCGACAGCGCCTGGGTGTAGTCCCGTTCGGCCGGCAGCACCTCGGGGATGGTGGCCTGGAAGGCCGGAGTGAAGGCGGCCGAGGCGGCCTGGAGCAGGAAGATCAGGACGTAGATCTGCCAGGCCTGGCTGACGAACGGCAGGGCGAGCGCGACGGCGGCGCGGGTGAGGTCCATCGCCACCAGCAGCCTTCGGCGCGGAATGCGGTCGGCGAGGGCGCCGACCGCCGGCGCGACGGCCACGTAGGCGACCATCTTGACGGCCAGTGCGGTGCCGAGGACCGCCGAGGCGTCGGCACCGGCGATGTCGTAGGCGAGCAGGCTCAGCGCCACGGTGGCCAGGCCCGTGCCCACCAGGGCGATGGCCTGGGCTGCGAACAGGTGGCGGTAGGTGCGGTTGCGCAGTGTGGACAGCATCGGCCCCGTCCCGGTCGGCGGCGTGGTGCGGCAGCATCATCGTAGCCAACACGTGCATACGTGTGCACGTGTTGGCTGTGATGGTGCTGCCCTCGCCGCCGTTCCGGTCCGAGGGGGTGGGTCGGTCGTGCGGCGGGTCAGTCGTGCGGCGGCAGGGAGCCGATCTGGTGGTCGGCGACGTTCAGCGCCTCGTCGACCAGGCGCCGAAGGTGCCCGTGGCGCAGCGAGTAGACGACGCGGCGGCCGTCCCTGCGCGTGGTGACCAGGCCCGCGAGGCGGAGCTTCGCGAGGTGCTGGCTGACGGAGGTGCGCGGGGCCCCGCACGCCTCGATGAGGGAGGTGACGTCGGCCTCGCCCGCGCCGAGCCGGTGCAGCAGCGCGAGCCGGGTGCGGTCCGCGAGCAGGGCGAGGACGGACGCGGCGACGTCCAGTCGCTCGCCGCCGCCCTGCCCCTGCTCCTGCGAGCCGTGTGCAGCTGCCAGGTCGGTGCTTGTGCTCATGTGCTCATCGTAGAGCGGCGTGAGCCCGATGCGTGCACACGTGCGCACGTGAAGACACGCCCTGAAGGGGTTCAGTGGCCGGGGCCCCAGCGGGCTTCGAGCCGGCGGGCGCCGTCCGGGGCGGTGACGGCCCGCCGGCTGGCCCGCATCCGCACCGTGCGGCGGGCGGCGCCGGTGCCGCCGGAGGCGGTCGGCGCGCCCACGGCCTGGAGCACGGAGCTGTCCAGGGGGCTGTCGGCGAGCCTGCGCACGATCGCGGACAGGGTCGCGGCGACCGAGCCTCGCGCCGGTGCGGCGGGCGCCGCGGCGGGGAGGGGGTGGCGGCGGTGGAAGGCGCCGAGAACGGCCACGGGGACCTCACCTTCGTTGACGTGTCGTCCGACGCGGCGGATCGATCGGGTGTGGGCGGCTGAGGACGTCTTGTGGGTGCTCCGGAGGGCGGTGACGGGGCGCCGGGCCCGCGTCGGCCGGGCGGGGACGAGTCCGAGCCTAGGCCGCGGACCCTCGGGGGGCGGGTGATCCTGACGCCCCCTTGACTGTGCGGGCGTCGTCACTGACGGTGTCCTGACGGCGGCCCCACGTATCGAGGGCCTGCGGCCCGGACGCGATCGCGCTCCGGCGGGCGGCGCGTCCGGCGGGCGGCCGCGTCGCGCGGGCGAGGGGAGGGGGAGCCATGGCAGGCCGGTCAGACGGCGCCGGCGCGGTCCGCGACGGCCGGGGGGCGAGCGATTGGGACGCGACGGGTTCGTTCACTAACATCGACAGTGGCCCTGGATATAGGGAACACATCCGTTCATTACGGACAGCCGGTGAACGGTCGTGTCGAGAGGTGGAACCGAAGAAGGTGCGCAGCCATGCCCGCTGAACCCGCAGTCGCGCGCGGACCGGCGACGGGCGCCCCGCTCCGGAGGCGCGGCGAGGCGCTGGAGAACGCCATCTTCGAGGCCGCCCTCCAGCAGCTCACCGCCGACGGCTACGCCCGGCTCACCATGGAGGGCGTCGCCGCCGCCGCGCAGACCGGCAAGGCCGCGCTCTACCGGCGCTGGCCCTCCAAGGAGGAACTGGTCAAGGACGCGCTGCGCGCCTCCCTGCCCCCGGCCGGCCCGCCGCCCGACACCGGCGGCCTGCGCGGGGACCTGCTGGAGGTGGTGACCAGGCTGCGGGCGGCGATGCTGAGCGAATCCGGGGCCGCCGTGCGGGCCATCATGGGCGAGCTGGACCGGCAGCGGGCCCACACCTTCCTGGCGATCGTGCTGGAACGGGTGGTGGAGCCCACCGCCACGCTGATCGTCGAGGTGCTCGCCCGCGGTGCCAGCCGGGGCGAGGTCCGGCCGGGGTCCGTCACCCCGCTGGTCATCGACGTCGTCCCGGCGCTGATGCTGTACCGGGTCAAGATGTGCGGCGGCGCGCCGGCGCAGCTCGACCCGGCGGAGATCGTCGACGAGGTGCTGCTGCCGATCGTCCGCCAGTGACGGACGGTCAGGCCGACGGCTGACGGCCGATCGCTGACGGCCGACGGCCGGTCGGGGGCGGACCCCGGACCGGCCGTGGTCGTGCGGGCGGGCCGTCAGCCCGCGTCGGACGGAGCCTGGGCCGGGACGGCGGGCGCCGGCCCGGAGCCCGCCTCGGCGGCCCGGGCGGCGGAGGCCTCGAAGAAGCGCAGCAGCTCCACCGGGAACGGCAGCACCAGCGTCGAGTTCTTCTCCGCCGCGACCTCCACCACCGTCTGCAGCAGCCGCAGCTGCATCGCCGCCGGGGTCTCGGACATCGTGACGGCGGCCTCGGCGAGCTTGGCGGCGGCCTGGAACTCGCCGTCCGCGGTGATGATCCGGGCCCGGCGCTCGCGGTCGGCCTCCGCCTGGCGGGCCATCGAGCGCTTCATCGAGTCGGGCAGGCTGACGTCCTTGATCTCCACCCGGTCGATGTGCACGCCCCACCCGGTGGCCGGGCTCTCCAGCATGACCTCCAGCCCCTGGTGCAGGTTCTCCCGGCCGGAGAGCAGGTCGTCCAGCTCGCTCTTGCCGATGATCGAGCGCAGCGAGGTCTGGGCGACCTGGAGCATCGCGAAGGAGTAGTTCTGGACGTCCACCGTGGCCTTGACCGGCTCGACGACGCGGAAGTACAGCACGGCGTCGACGCTGACGGAGACGTTGTCCTTGGTGATGCCCTCCTGGGCGGGCACCGGCATGGTGACGACCTGGACGTTGACCTTGCGCATCCGGTCGACCACCGGCACCAGCAGGGTGAGGCCCGGCTGGCGGACCTGCTCGCGCACCCGGCCGAGCCGGAACACCACGCCGCGCTCGTACTGCTGCACCACCCGCACGCCGGTGATCAGCCAGAACAGCGCCAGCACGACGACGAGAACGACAATTGCCACGTTCGTCCGACCTTCCCCGTGGCGGCGCAGCCCGGGCCGGGTCCGGAACGGGCCCTGTCGCGCGGGTGCGAGCCGCGCAGGACAGTATGCGCCCCGGCCGCGGGGATCGACAGCCGCGTGCACCGGGGATCCTGACGGACCGTCCGCTCCGCCGCTCCGTCGCGACCGCGCCACCCCGGCGGCGGCGGACCGACGCCCGTGGCGCGCACCACGGGCGTCCTGGAACCCGCCTGCCTAACCGGCGAAGGCGGCCGCGTGCTCGGCGGCGAACTCGGCGAAGGAGCGCGCCGGGCGGCCGGTGAGCTTCTCCACGTCGGAGCTGACGGCGGCGGCGTACCCGGCGGCGTACAGCCCGTACAGCTCGACCATGCCCTCGGCGCGCCACCGGTCCCAGCCCGCGTCGAGCATCCCGGCCAGGGCCGCCTCGGGCGCCAGCGCGGTGTACGCGACCGGGCGGCCGACGACGGCGGCGAGCTGTTCGGCCAAGGCGTCGTGCGACAGCGCCTCCGGGCCGGTCAGGGTGTAGACCGCGCCCTCGTGGCCCCCGGTCGCCAGCACCTCGACGGCGGCCGCCGCCACGTCCCGGGCGTCCACGTACGATACCGCGCCCTCGCCGCCCGGCGCCGCGAGGGTGCCGGCCCGGACGCCCGCGGCCATGCCCAGGACGTTCTGGTGGAAGCCGTTCGGCGCCACGACCGTCCACGGCAGCCCGGAGGCCCGCAGGTGGTCCAGGCCGCTGACGTGCGCGCCGACGAAGCGGACGCCCTCCGGCCGCTGCTCGACGCCCGCCGCCGCGTGCAGCACGATCCGCGGCCGCCGGCCGGTGCGCACGGCCGCGTCGATCACGTTCCGCTCGTGGGCGGCCATCTCGGGGTGGACGGCCACCAGGAGGTAGACGACGTCGGCCCCGGCCAGGGCCGCGTCCAGCGAAGCCGGATCCGCGAAGTCGGCGGCCACCCGCTCGACCGCGTCGTCCCACTCGGCCGGGCCCGGCGAACCGGCGCGCACCAGCGCCCGCACCGCCTCGCCGCGCTCGCGCAGCCCCACGACCACCTTGGACCCGACCGTACCGGTGGCACCCGTCACGACGATCACGGATGGCACTCCTCCCCGTAGTCGACGCCGACCTGATTCGACGTCAGCGCGATGATCGCAGGCGGGGCGGAGCCGATCAAGGTCGGGCCCGCCGGGCCCGGGCCCGGCCAGGCAGGCCCGCCCGCGCCGACACGCACGGCGCCCCGCCGTTCCTCGACTTGGCGCATGCCGGGCGCTTGGATGGATCCGGCCTGGTCACCGCCCGGACACGACCCGGGACACGACCCCGGGCACCCGCCGGCAAGCCGAGGAGCCACCACCGTGAACGACACCCCTGACGCCGTCGACCGGGCCGAATCCGCCGCCGTGGCCGGCCGGATCGCCGAGCGGCGCGAACAACTCGGCCTCAGCGAGGACGACCTCGCCCACCAGGCGGCCATGGCCCCCCGCTACCTGCACTACCTGCTCGAAGCCGGACCGGCCTTCGACCCCGGCGGCTTCGTCCGGATCGCCGCCGCACTCGGCCTCAGCCGCGGCGAACTGCTCGAAGGCCGCGCCGACGCCCCGCCCGGCCAGGGCGGCCCCGGCCCGCACCCGCGGCTGCTCGGCCTCACCGAACCCGAGTGCTGGGAGCTGATCGGCACCCACGGCGTCGGCCGCATCGCGCTGCCGCTCCAGCCGGGCCCGGTCGTCGTCCCCGTCAACTACGTCGTCGACGACCGCACCGTCGCCTACCGCACCACCGAGCGCGGCGCCCCGCCCGAGGGCACCTCGCTCTCCTTCCAGATCGACCACATCGACGAGTACCTCGGCCGGGGTTGGAGCGTCCTCCTCCTCGGCACCGCCCACCACGTGCACGACCCCGCCGCCGTGCACCACCTGGCCGGCCTCCCCGGCGCCATCCCCTGGGCCGGCGGCGACCGGACCCGCTGGATCCGGATCAGCCCGGACGAGATCACCGGCCGCCGCCTGGTGAGCGACTGAACGGTCCGTTCCGGTCGCCGGGAATCGCGGTGCCGAGCGGCCGAGTCGGCGGTGTCGTACCCCTGTCGCGGACCGGTCGGCGTGGCTAGCATGAGGCGCCAACCGCAAGGAACACCGGCCCAGGCCCCCTCTTGTGGGTCACGTCGGATCAGCGTGCCCAGGTGTCCCGCACGCCCGGCGTGACCCGAGAGAGCAGGTCCGACCCCCGAGGGAGGAACCACCCATGAGCGCAGTGGTGACCGAGATCCGCGACGCAGGCCTGCTGGACATCGACGAGGACGCCATCGTCTTCGAGGACGAGCACGACGCGGACCTCGCCCCGGTCGCGTGTCTCGCCGACCCGTGGGTCACCTACGTTCCGACGCGCTTCGACTGCGCCGTGGACTGCTGACCCGTACCGAGGAAGCGGACCGGGGGAGGGGCGGAGCGATGAGCACACCACCCGACCCCGGCTCCGCCGAGGCACTGCGGCGCCGGGTCGCCGACCTGGCCGCCGCCGCGCCCGGCCCGCGCCGCCCGCTGCACACCGACGGGCAGTGGTGGTACCTCCAGGACCCCCGGATGCCGGCGCGGGCCCACGGCTGGAAGCTCCACCTGTCCGCCCGGCAGGGCCAACTCCCGCAGCTGCTGGACGCGGTGGTCCCGATCCTGCTGCGCCGCACCTGCGACGCGAAGTTCGCGGCGGGCGCGGCCGTGCTGCGGGAGCTCAACAGCGGGCTGCGCGGCCCCGCGGCCGTGGGCAAGGCCGTCACGGTCTACCCGGACGAGGCGGACCTCGTCGCGCTGGGAACGGAGTTGGCCCGGGTGCTGGCCGGCTGGGCCGGGCCCCGGGTGCTGAGCGACCGCCGGCTCCGGCCGGACGCGCCGGTCTACTACCGCTACGGCCTGTTCCGGGTCACGGACGACGGCGCCGACCACGGCATGACCGGCCCGGACGGGTCGGTCTTCCCCGGCCTGGCCGAGGCCCGCTACCGCCAACCGCCCTGGGCGAGCGACCCGTTCGCGCCCGTCGAGGCCGCCGCCCGGCCGCCGACCACCCGGGTCGGCGAGGGCCGGTACCGGATCACCGCCGGGATCACCCGCTCGCCGAACGGCCACGTCTACCGCGCGGTCGAACTCGCCACCGGGCGCGAGGTGGTGGTCAAACAGGCCCGCGCCCACGTCGGCGAGGACGGCGCGGGCACCGACGCGCGCGGCCGGCTCCGGCACGAACGCCGGGTGCTCACCGCCCTGGCCGGGGTGCCCGGGGTGCCGCCGCTGGTCGACTACTTCCGGCACGGCGCCGACGAGTACCTGGTCAGCGGTGCGTGCGGGCCGCGCGACCTGCGGCGTGACGTCCTCGCCGCGGGCCCGTACGACCTGCGGCCGGGCGCCGTGGGGCGCGACTGGTGGGGCCTGGCGCGCGGACTGCTGCGGATCCTGGACGCGGTGCACGCGCGCGGCGTGGTGGTCTGCGACCTGAAGCCCGCGAACGTGGTGCTCGACGCCGCCGGCCGCTGCTCGCTGGTCGACTTCGGCGTCAGCGCCCTCGACGGCGCCCGCCCGCCCGGGGCCACGGCGGGCTACGGGTTGCCCGGCGCCACCGGCACCGACCCCACCGAGGACTACTACGCGCTGGGCACCACGCTCCACCACGCCCTCACCGGCCTCGACCCGGTGGTGATCGACCCCGACCCGGCGACCAACCGCGACCGCACCCTGGCCTGTCTGCGCGCGGCCCTCCCCGGCCCTGCCGACTCGGCGGATGCGGCGGTGGCCCTGGTCGCGGGCCTGGTGAGCCCGGACCGGGACGGGCGCTCGGCCGCCGCCGCCGGCCTGCGGGAGGGGAGGCCGCCCGGCCGGCCCCCGGCACGGAGCTCGGCCGGGCCGCGCCGGGCCCCGCTCGACGAGGCCGTCGACCACACCGTCGGCACCTGCGTGCGGATGGCCCGCGAACTGGTCGCCACCGATCCGCGCGCCGGCGAACCCCGCACCCTGCTGTCGCTCTACGACGGCGCCGCCGGCCTCGGCCTCGAACTGCTGGAGCACGCGGACCGCCCCGACGCCCGGGCCGCCGCCACCGCCCTGGCCGACTGGACGGCCGCCCACCCGGCGCTCGACCGCCTCGACGGCTCGCTCTACCAGGGCCGGGCGGGCACCGACCTGTTCCTCGCCCGGGCCGCCGCCACCCTCGGCACGGGCCCGCTCGGCCTTGGGCCGCCGCGCCACCGCCGCCACGAGCCCGCCGGGGACGACCAGATCGCCGGGGCGGCCGGGATCGGCACCGCCCACCTGCTGCTCGCCGCCCTCGGCCGGGACGCCGACCGGCACCTCGCGGCGGCCGCCGCGTGCGCCACGGCACTGACCGCCCGGCCCCTCGACGGTCCCGGCGAGGACCCCAACCCCGGCACCGCCGCCCTCGCCGAGGGTTTCGCGCACGGCCGCGCGGGCATCGCCCACTTCCTCCTCGCCCGGCCCGACGAGGCGTCCCGCCGGACGGCCCGCCGGATCGTCGACGGACTCGCCGCCGACCTCCCCCGCCTCAGCGCGGCCGCCCTGCGGCCGGGGGCGACCCGCCGCTACCTCTCCTGGTGCCGGGGCCTGGCAGGCCTCGGCACGGTCCTCGTCCAGGCCGGGATCCAGTACGGCGACGACGCCCTCCTCGCCCTGGCCGCCGACGCGGCCGACACCTGCCGGACGCTCGCCCCGCGCACCGCCCTGGTGGTCCGCTGCTGCGGCCTGGCCGGAGTCGGCGACCTCCTCGTGGACCTCGCCGCGGCCACCGGCGACCCCCGCCACTGGCACGCGGCGGAGCAGCTGGCGTCCCTGCTCCTCACCCGCGCCGGCGGGCCGGCGGGCCGCCCGGTGTTCCCCGGCGGCGACCCGACCGTCGAGTCCCGCGCCTGGGCGGTCGGGACACCCGGAGTGTTGACGTTCCTGCGCCGACTGTCCCGCCGCGGCGGCCCGGTGCCCGGACTGCTGCCGCTGCCCTGAACCGGTCGGGCGCGGGGATCGGGTCGGCGATCGGGGCGGGCATCCGGTCGACCGGGGCCCGGTGGCCCACCGCTCAGCTGCGGTCGAGGAGTTCGCGGATCCGGTCGGCGACCACGTCCGGCCGCTCGCCCTGGATGAAGTGGCCGGCGTCGACGGTCTCGTAGCGGCCGTCGGGGAGGGTTTCGGTCCAGCGGCGCTGGTGTTCCTGGAGGGCGGGGTGGGTGCGTTCGCCGCCTCGCCGGGGGCGGTCGGCGGACAGCAGGACGGTCGGGCAGCCGGGGGGTGCCGGGGGTTCGGCGCGCAGCCGGGGGACGGCGGCCGCGACGGCGCGGAACTCGCGGCGGGTCTGGGCGAGGCCGGCCGGGACGAAGTCCTCGGCGAGCATGGTCTCGTAGGTGTCGGTGGGGAAGGTCCGGCGGGCGGTGCCGCTGAGCAGACGGGCCAGGACGCGGCTGCGGGCCAGGGGTTGGGCGATGGCGAGCGTGCGGTCGACGCGGCGGGCGATCCGGTCGATGGCGTCGAAGTCGGGCGCGGTCTCCGGTGTGGTGTCGACCATCAGGATGCCGCGCAGCCGGGGCGCGAGGCGCTGGTACGCGAGGCGGGCGACCAGGCCGCCCATGCTGTGGGCGACCAGGACGAACCGGTCGGGGGCGACGGCCTCGGCGAGGGCGACCAGGTCGTCCGCCAGGTCGGCGAGGTCGAGCGGGGCGTCGGTGCGGGCGCTGCGGCCGAAGCCGGCGCGGTCGTAGGCGACCAGCCGGGCGCGGTCCGCGAGCAGCGGCAGGACCGGGTCCCAGGAGACGCGGCCGAGGCCCTGGCCCGACTCGAAGAGCACGACGTCCGTGCCGTGTCCGGACTCCTCGACGTAGATCGGTCGCCCGTTGACGGTGATGGTCCGCCCGTTCGTACGGCGCATGGTGCTTCCCCCCTGGGAACCGGCACCCGGGTCGTCTCCCGGGTGCACTGTTTTCATCTTTGATAATGATAGCGACTGTGAAATCGTGGGGCAATGGACCTCGACGCGGTAGACCTCCTCCTCCACCCGGTGCGCCTGCGCGTGGTGCACGCCCTCGCCGGCGGGCAGGTGCTCACCACCTCGCAGCTGTGCGAGCGGCTGTCCGGCGTGTCGAAGGTGACGGTGTACCGGCACGTCGCGCTGCTCGCCGAGGCCGGCTTCCTGGAGGTCGCCGAGGAGCGCCGGGTGCGCGGCGCCGTCGAGCGGCACTACCGGCTGCGTGAGGACCGCCCGGTCGTGGACGCCGCCGCGGCCGCCGCGATGACGCGGGAGGACCACCGGCGGGGCTTCGCCGCCGCGATGGCCGTCCTGATCGCCGAGTTCAACGCCTACCTCGACCGCGAGGACGCCGACCCGGCCGCCCAGGGAGTGGCCTACCGGCAGGGCACGTTCTGGCTCGACCCGGCGGAACTCGCGGAGTTCAGCGGAGAGTTGCGTGCCGTCCTGGAGCCCCGGCTGGCGAACGGGCCGGGGCCGGGCCGGGAGCCGTACCTGCTCAGCCCGATCCTCTTCCCCGTCGCGCCGCCGTTCCGCGCCGGGCGCGGGCCCGGTCAGGCCTTCTTGACCACGCTCGACTTGAGCTGCATCGCGCCGAACCCCTCGATCCGGCAGTCGATGTCGTGGCCGTCGACGCCGTCGACCAGGCGGATGTTGCGGACCTTGGTGCCCGCCTTGATGCCGGAAACGCTGCCCTTGACCTTGAGCGCCTTGACGACGGTCACGGTGTCGCCGTCGCTGAGCACGTTGCCGACCGCGTCCCGGATCACCCGCTCGCCCGGGCCGGCCGGTTCGGCGGCGCCGTCTGCCGCGGGCATCCACTCGTGGCCGCACTCCGGGCAGACCATGAGGGCGTTCATCTCATAGGTGTACTCGCTGGAGCACGACGGGCACGGGGGGAGGTGGTCGCTCATGCGCGCGGGCTGTCCTCTCGGGTCGGGTCGGGGTCGGCGGCTCGCCAGCATGTATGAAGTTGAAGAATTTTTCAAATCGCTTGTTCGGTGGCGTTCGAACGCGGACGGTGACGTTCCCGGCCGGGCGTGCGCGGGCCGTGGACGCGGGCGCCCGATCACTGGTATCCAGGCCACTGGCAGCGCGACTGGCGGCCGACCGGCGCCCACCACCCTCCGACTGGCTCAACAGCCCACGGGCGTACGGATGTTGAGGCCGGGTCAGGACGTACAACCAGGAAAGCGGAGACGATGCGCAGAGTTCTGATCGTCGGCGCCGGGCAGGCCGGCCTCCAACTGGCCCTGGGGCTCCAGGCCCACGGCTACGACGTGACGGTGATGACCGACCGCGACGCGGACACCGTCCGGAGCGGGCGGGTGCTGTCCACCCAGTGCATGTTCGACGCCGCGCTGCGGACCGAACGCGACCTCGGCCTGGACCTCTGGGCGGACACCGCACCCCGGATCGAGGGCCTCGGAGTCTCCGTCGCCGGGCCGGAGTCCGCGCGGGTGATCGACTGGGTCGGGCGCCTGGACGCGCCCGCGCAGTCCGTCGACCAGCGGCTGAAGATGCCCGCCTGGCTGGAGACCTTCGCCGGGCGGGGCGGCCGGGTCGTGGTCCGCCCGGTGACCGTCGGGGACCTCGAACACCTCTCCGGCTCCTACGACCTGGTCCTGGTCGCGGCCGGCAAGGGCGACCTGGCCGCGATGTTCGAGCGCGACCACGAGCGCTCCCGGTTCGACCGGCCGCAGCGCGCGCTGGCCGCCAGCTACGTGTACGGGCTCGGCCCGCGCCCCGAGCACGACTTCCCCGCCGTCCGCTGCAACGTGGTGCCCGGCGTCGGCGAACTGTTCGTCATGCCGGCGCTGACCGCGGCCGGCCCGTGCGACATCCTGCTCTGGGAGGCCGCCCCGGGCGGCCCGGCGGACGCCTTCGACGGGGTCCGCGGCCCGGCCGAACACCTGCGGGTGACGCTCGACCTGATGAGGGACTTCACTCCTTGGGAGTACGACCGCGCCCGGGCCGGAATCGAACTCACCGACGCCGGCGCCACCCTCGCCGGGCGCTTCACCCCCGTCGTCCGCCACCCGGTCGGCGAACTGCCCGGCGGCGGAGCGGCGCTGGGCGTCGCGGACGTCGTCGTCCTCAACGACCCGATTACCGGCCAGGGCTCCAACAACGCCGCCAGGTGCGCGGCCGGCTACCTCGCCGCGATCCTCGCGCACGGCGACAAGCCGTTCGACCGCGACTTCATGCGGGCCGCCTTCGACCGCTTCTGGCAGGCCGTGCGCCCCAGCACCGTCTGGAGCAACGCGATGCTCGCGCCGCCGCCCGAGCACGTCCTGCGGCTGCTCGGCGCCGCCGGCCGACTCCCGGCCGTCGCGGACCGGTTCGCCAACGCCTTCGACGACCCGGCCGATCTGGAGCAGTGGTTCCTCGACCCCGTGAAGGCGGCCGCCTACCTGGAGTCGTTCGCACCGCAGGACTGACCGGCGCGGACTGACCTGCGCGGCGGCCGGCGCGGATCGGCCGGGGCGCCCGGGCGGGACGACGGGCCCGGCCGGTCAGCGGGAGTGGGCGGCGAGGCTGAGCAGCAGGTGGGCGGATTCGGGGTGGTGGAAGTCGGAGTGGGCGCCCGCCGGGTTGAGGCGGGTGGCCAGGCCGCCGCGGTAGACCCGGGCGGCGTCGATGTTGACGATCGGGTGGTCCAACTCGGCGTGCGGGTAGGGGGAGGCGGTCGGGCGCAGCCGGGTGCTGAACTGGGGGACGGGGGCGGTGCCGGTGCCGGAGTGGCCGATGCCCGGGCGGCCCTCGGCGCGCAGGTGCCAGAAGCCGGTGGCGCGGTCCCAGCGGGAGTGGGTGAGCACCAGCGGGCCGCGCAGCGGGGCGCCGGGCCGGCCGGGGCCGAGGAACAGCCGGGGGAAGAGGTGGGTGAAGGCGTCGCGGGGCGCGGCCATCTGGAAGATCAGCGCGCTGTCGACGGTGAACGGCCGGGTGGGGTCGCCGGGCCGGCTCCAGCCCAGCACCGGTGGCCCGGCGGGCCGGTCGGCCGCGTACTGGACGGCCTCGCAGAGGAAGCGGCCGCCGAAGGAGTGGCCGACCAGGTGCAGGTACTGGCCGTTGCGGTTGGCCAGGACGCGGGGCGCGGCCGGGTCGCCGCGGTCGGCGTCCAGGTAGCCGAGCAGGTGGCCCAGGACGCGCCCGGCCTGCCCCTGGGCGCTCATGGCGTGCGCCCGGGCCCGGATCCGGCGGTAGCCGGCCGGCGACGGCAGGCTGGAGGACGGCCAGCGCACCACCACGCACCACGGGCGGAACCCCTTGGCCAGCCCGGGGTAGGCGGTCGGTGCGGACCGGTGCAGGGCGGCGGCCTCGGTGAGCAGGGCGGCGGCCGAGCGGTCGGCGGCGGCGGGGCTGGTCTGCCAGCCGTGGACGTAGACGTAGACGTCGGTCGCCCGCGGGGGGATGCGCAGGTGCCGGGCGAGGTGTTGGGCGATCCGGGCCTCGGGCACCGGCGTGCGGGTGCCGGGGACGAGCAGCCGGCCCTCCTCGTCCAGGTCGACGGTGGCGGTGGCGGTGGCGATGGGCGTGGGCGCCGTCACGGGGTCAGCTCCAGGATGCTGTCGAGGCCGCAGTGCAGGGAGTAGGTGAGCGCCAGCGGGTTGCGGTACTCGCGGGCGAACCGCCGGACCAGCTGCTGGGTGATCTCGCCCGCCGTGAACTCCCCGGTCAGGTAGAGGTCGAGGAAGGCGAAGGCGTACTCGGCGGCGAAGACCTGCGGGATCTCGATCTGCGGGCCGAGCACGCCGTTGGCGCCGAGGTCGACCAGCGCCCGGCCGAGGTGCTCCAGTTCGGCGGCCGTGGACTGCCCGGTGTGGCAGGCGTTCAGCAGCACGAACGGCCGGAACATGGCGTCCGGCGCCTCGGCGTGCCGGCGGCGGTGGCGGCGCACCAGGTCGGCGTCGATCTGGCGGTCGTCGGAGAGCCGGACGGCGAGCTGCTCGTACGGGGAGTCGCTCGCGACGAACTGGCCGTGGCACCAGAAGTACATGACGTCCTCGTCCAGCACGGCGGAGGACAGCGCCTTGAGCAGCGGCTCGGACTCGGTGCGCACGGTCAGCTGGGAGCGGTCCTCCAGCAGTTTGCGGACCTCGGGGGCCCGGCCGACGTCGGTGAGCTGGTCGTCGGTGTTGAGGCTGGTGACGGGCCTGGTGCGGGCCGGGTACGGCGGCTGGATCGGCGGGTAGCCGGCGCCGGTCTGCTCGACCTGGTGGCGGTGGCCGAGGAAGTCCGCCCACGGGTCGGTGTGGCCGCCGTCGACGGCGAGCATCGGCCAGGGCAGGTGGAGGTCGGAGTCGAAGCTGATCCGCAGTGAGCCGTGCTCGGTGAGCGTCCGGGTGAGGTACTCGCGGAAGACGGTGAGCTCGCGCTCCGGACCGTCGAGCATCACCTCCAGGAAGTACCGTCCCTCCTCGGCCAGTTCGGCGACCTGACGCTCGGCGACGCCGGCCAGCCGGTTGAAGTCGACGGCCTGGGCGAAGGGGTAGCCGCCGATCGGCTCGGGGTCGTACTGGACCAGGCGGTCGCGCCAGATGGTCCGCAGCCGGGAGGCCCGGGCGAGCAGGGCGGGGGCGGACACCTTCAGCTCCGCGCGGTGGGGGCGGGACCGGGGCGTGCGCTCGCCGGGCCGGAAGGCGGAGACGAACAGGTCGTCGCGGTGGCGGCGCAGCGAGACCACGAGGTCCAGCGGGGCCGGCTCCTTGGCCTGCGGGGCGTCCGGAGCCTGTTGCCGGGGGAGCCGGGTGAAGTCGGCGGAGGGGTTCTGGCGGATCTCGACGAGGAGGTCCCGGGCCACGCGATTACTCCTCGTCCTGGGCGATGTCGGTGGTGTCGGCGGTGTCGGCGGTGTCGGCGATACGGGCGGCGGGGCCGGGCGGGACGTCGACGACGGCGGACAGGTCCTGGAGCACGGCGCCGTGCCCCCGGTCGTAGACGGTGATCCGGACGGTGTGCGGCCCCGGCACGGACGGGGTCAGCGCGAAGCGGACGGGCTCCCCGGCGGGGCTGTAGTCGGCGACGGGCGGTTCGAGCACGGCGTCCGAGGCGGCGACGGCCACCAGGCGCAGGCCCGGCAGCTCGCCGGGGTCGGTCTGCGGCACCTCGGGTTCCAGCCGCAGTTCCAGGTGCACGGTGGCCCGCACCGCCGGCTCGTCGAGCAGGGTGAGCCGGGGCCGCCAGGCCGTCCTGCCCGGCGCGGGCGCCGGGGGCCGGTGCCGTGACCCGCGCGAGCGCCGGACCAGCGCGGCCGGCTCGGACGGCTCCGGCCCCGGCTCCGCGCGGACGGGGGCGGACGGCAGCGACTCCGGCCCGCCGCCGTCGAGCGGGGCCGGCGGCTGCGCCGCGCCGTCGTCGAGTCGGGCCAGGGCCGTCCGGCTCTCCACCGCCAGCGGATGGCCGGGGCCCATCAGGGTCCGGCGCGCGGTGTGGACGGCCGTCAGCAGGCCCTGGGCGGCGTCCCGGCGCCCGCTCGCGGCGAGCGCGGCGGCCAGGCCGACGGCCAGGGTGGGGAACACCGGGAGCAGCCCGGGGCGCAGGGTACCGAGGCTGACGGCGACGTCGTCGGCGTGCCGGTGTCCGGTCAGCAGTGCCCCGGCCGGGAGCCGGTCGGCGACGATGCCCTCGTACACCCGCACCGCCCCGAGGGCGTCGCCGGCCCGCAGCCGTGCGTGGGCGAGGCTCTGGCGGATGCTCAGGGTGAGGGTGTTGCGCGGGCCGTGGCTCGCGGCGCACTCCTCGGCGAGTTCCTCCAGCCGGACGACGGCGCGCAGCGGTCGCGGGCCGCAGGCCAGCAGCAGGGCGTGGGCCTCGCGGGCGCTGAGGGTGGCGTCGTCGGTGCTGCCGAGGGCGTCGTCCGCGCGGGCGGCGAGGGTGGCGGCCAGGCGCACCGCCGCGTCGTGCTCCCCGTTGAGGTGGCGGGCGACGGCGAGGACGCACCCGGACCGGACGAGGCCGGGCAGGGCGGGGCCGGCCGGTCGGGTCCAGTCCGCCGTCAGGGGCGACAGCTCGGCGATCGCGCCCTCGTGGTCCCCGGCGAGCACCAGGGCCTGGGCGAGGCCGTACCGCACGGCGTGGGCGAGGAGGTGTTCCGGGCCGAGGGCCGATTCGGCGGCGGCCAGCGCCTCCCGGTAGCAGGCGGCGCCCTCCGCGTACCGGCCGGCCTCGACGAGGTTGAGCGCGATGCTGTCCCGGTCGTCGATGGCGTCGAGAGCGTCGAGGGAGCCGGGGTGTTCGGCACCGAGGAACCGGGTGCGGTCGGCCAGCAGGGCGCGGTAGAGCGCGTCGGCGCGGTCGTGCTCCCAGCGGCGGCGGTGGGCGTGGGCGAGGTCGGCACAGGCATCGAGGGTGTCGGGGTGGCCCTGGCCGTGGACGCGCTCGTGGTCGGCGAGCAGCATCAGCCGTTCGACGATCTCCTGCCGCTGCCGGCCTGCCCGGGCGTGGACGGAGGCCAGGCCGGAGCGCTCGCCGAGGGTGTCCGGGTGGTCCGGGCCCTGGACCCGGGTCCGGTGCGCGATCAGCTCGGTGAACAGCGCTGCGGCGCGGTCGAGTTCGCCGGTGGCGAGGACGGCTTCGGCGAGTTGGGAGAGCTGGTGGAGGGCGTCCGGGTGGTCGGGGCCGTGGATGCGCGCACGGTCGGCGGCCAGCGCCTCCCGTTCGGCCTCGGCCTGGTGCAGGAGGCCCGCGAGCCGACGGTCCTGGGCGAGGCTGCCGCGACAGGCGAGGGTGTCGGGGTGGTCCGGGCCCTGGAGCCGGATCCGGTCCCGCAGCAGGGCCTCGTCGAGTTCCGTCGCGGGGCGGTGGTCGCCGCCCGACCGGTACGTCCAGGCCAGCAGGAACCGGGCGCCGAGGGCGTCGGGGTGGTCGGGCCCGAGCACCCGCCCGGTGTCGGCGACCAGGGGCACGGCCAGGTCGAGCGCGCGTCGGAGGTCGTAGCCCGCACGGTAGGAGGAGGCCTGCCACCAGCGGGCGTTGAGGGTGTCGGGGTGGTCGGCGCCGAGCACCCGGGCCCGGTCGGCGGCGACGGCGCCGAAGGCCTCGGCCGCGCGGCGCTGGTCGTCCGCGTCGCGGTGGGCGGCGGCCTGCCACCACCGGGTGGTGAGCGTGTCGGGGTGGTCCGGTCCGAGCGCCCGCTCCTGGTCGGCCAGCAGCGCCGTGTACAGCTCGGCGGCGGCGGGGTGGTCGCCCGCCGCCACCACCGACCGCGCGAGGCCGAGCCGCGCGTCGAGGGTGTCGGGGTGGTCTGGTCCGAGCGCCCGCTCGTAGTCGGCGACCAGGGCCCGGAACAGGTCCACCGAGCGGTCGTGCGCGGCCGCCTCGCGGCAGGTCCGGGCCAGGCCGAGCCGGGTGTCCAGGGTGGTGGGGTGGTCGGCGCCCAGGACCCGGGCCAGGTCCGCGGCCAGTGCCTCGTACAGCTCCAGGGCGCGGTCGAGTTCGCCGGCCTCGCGGTGGCTCGCCGCCTGCGAGCGCCGGGTGCCGAGGGTCTCGGGGTGGTCCGGGCCCTGGAGCCGGGTGCGGTCGGCCACCAGCGCGGAGTGCAGCTCCGCGGCGCGGCGGTGGTCGCCCGCCTCGGCGTGCGCCCAGGCCAGGGATCCGCGGGCGTCCAGGGCCAGCGGGTGGTCGGCGCCGTGGAGCCGGGTGCGGTCGGCCGCCAGGGCCTCGTAGCGGGCGACGGCGCGGCGGTGGTCGTTCGCGGCGGAGGTGGCCCAGGCCAGTCCGGCGCGCGTGGCCAGGGTCTCGGAGTGGTCGGCACCGCGGATCCGGGTGTCGTCGGCCACCAGCGCGTCGAAGAGTTCCACCGCGCGGCGGTGGTCGCCGGCCCGCTGGTGGCCGTTCGCCTGCCACCAGCGGGCGGTGAGGGTCTGGGGGTGGTCGGCGCCCAGGATCCGGCCGCGATCGGCCGCCAGCGCGTCGTACAGTTCCACCGCGCGGCGGTGCTCGCCGGCCTGCTGGCAGTCGTGTGCCAGCCACCAGCGGGCGTTGAGGGTGTCCGGGTGGTCGGGGCCCTGGAGCCGGGCCCGGTCCGCGACGAGCTCCTGGTGGAGCTCCAGCGCCCGGCGGTGCCGGCCGGCGGCGGTGAGCGCCTGCGCCAGCGCCAGACGGGCGCCCAGGGTGTCGGGGTGTTCCGCTCCGTGGACGCGGGCGTGGTCGGCCACCAGGGCTTCGGACAGCGTGACGGCCCGCCGGTGGTCGCCCGCCTCCCGGCAGCTGTCGGCGTGCCACCAGCGGGTGTTGAGGGTGTCCGGGTGGTCGGGGCCCTGGAGCCGGGCGCGGTCGGCCGCCAGCGCTTCGTACAGCTGCGCCGCGATCCGGTGCTCCCCGGCGTCCCCGTGCGCGGAGGCGAGCCACCACCGGGTGCTGAGGGTGCGGGGGTGCTCCTCGCCGTACAGCCGGACGCAGTCGGCGACCAGGTCCGCGTACAGCTCCACGGCGCGCGGGTGGTTGCCGCTCTCGTCGTGGGTCCGCGCCAGCTGGAGGCGGGCGCCGAGGGTGGCGGGATGCCCGGCGCCGAGCACCAGGGTCAGGTCGGCCAGCACCCGTTCGCGCTCGGCGAGCGCCTCCCGGATCCGGCCCGCGCTCTGGAGGGCGTAGGCCAGGCCGGTGCGGGCGTTGAGGGTCTGCGGGTGGTCGGGGCCGTGGACCCGGTCGTAGTCGGCCACCAGCCGTTCGCGCAGCTCCACGGCCAGCGGGTGGTGCTCCGCCGCGCCGTGCAGCCAGGCCTGCCAGCCGCGGGTGTGGAGGACGGCGGGGTGGTCGGCGCCGAGCACCCGCAGCCGGTCGGCGACGAGTCGGTCGCACAGCTCCGCCGCGTGTCGGTGGTCGCCGGCGTCGCCGAAGGCCCGGGCCAGGCTCAGCCGGGCCTCGAAGGTCTCGTGGTGGTCGGGGCCGTGGACCCGCTCGCGGTCGGCGAGGAGCTGCCGGCTTGCGGCGAGCGCCGCGCGGGGGCGACCGGCCAGCAGCAGGGTGCGGGTGAGGTTGGACCGTTCGTCCAGGGTGTCCGGGTGGTCCGGGCCCTGGACGCGGGCGCGGTGGGCCACCAGGCCTTCGAACTCTTCCAGTTCACGGCCGGTCAGGCCCGCGACGCGCAGCGCGTAGGCGAGGTCGCTGCGCTCCTCCAGCGTGCCGGGGTGGTCCGCCCCCTGGACGCGGGCGCGGTCGCGGACCAGCGCCCGGTGTTCGTCCACCGCCGCCCGGAGTTGGCCCGCCTCGCGGTGGGCGTGGGCGAGACCGCTGCGCGCGTCCAGGGTGTGGGGGTGGTCGGGGCCGAGGACGCGGGTGTAGTCGCCGACCAGATCGGTGAACCGGGTGACCGCCGAGGCCGGGTGCCCGGCCTCGCAGTGGGCCGTCGCCAACCGGCCGCGTGCGAAGAGGGTCTGCGGATGGTCCGGCCCCTGCACCCGGACGTGGTCGGCGACCAGCGCCTCGTACCCGGCGACCGCGGCCCGGTGGTCTCCCGCGACGACGTGGGCGGCCGCGAGCCAGCCGCGGCTGGTGAGGGTGTCGGGGTGGTCGGCGCCGAGCACCCGGGCCCGGTCGGCCACCGCCTGCTCGTACAGGGTGATGGCCAACCGGTGCTGACCGGCGGTGAGTTGGGCGTATGCGAGCCCGTTGCGGTGGGCCAGGATGTCCGGGTGGTCGGGGTCCTCCAGGACGCGGCCGGCGTCGGCCAGCAGCCGTTCGAACTCCGCCACCGCCGCCTGGTGCTGACCGGCCACCTGGAGGGCGTAGGCCAGGCCCGCCCGGCTGGTGAGGGTCTCCCGGCTGTCGGCGCCGAGCACCCGCGCCCGGTCGGCCACCACCGCGCGGAACTCCTCGACGGCGCACCGGTGTTCACCCGCCTTGCGGTAGGCGTGGGCCAGGGTGCTGCGGTCGGCGAGGGTGGCCGGGTGGTCGTGGCCCTGGAGGCGGGTGCGGTCGGCCACCACCGCCCGGCAGAGCGCGACGGCGAGGGCCGGGTCGCCGGCCCGGGTGTGGAGCTCGGCGAGCCGCCCCCGGGTGGCCAGGGTGTCGGGGTGGTCGGAGCCCAGCAGGCGGGTCTGGCCGTCGGCCATCGCGGTGACCAGCGGGATGGCGAACACCCGCTGGGCCCGGTGGGTCAGCTCGCCGGCGGCCAGCCGGTACAGCGCGACGGTCTGCGGGGTGGGGTGCTCGGACGGGCCGCCGGCGGCCAGCTCGCGGATGTGCGGCAGCAGCGCCCGGCGCAGCCGGGGCCCGGCGGTCGGCCAGAGCCGGGCTGCGGCCTCGGCGAGCTGCTGTTCGGCGCGCCGGCGCAGCCGGCGGGCGCCGTCGGAACGGCGCAGCACGCCCTGGAGCAGGCGGTGCACGGTGACGGTGTCGCCGAGGGTGATCAGGTTGTAGTCGGCGAGCAGCCGCAGCGCGGAGTCGACCTCGGCCGGGCGGCGCGCGCCGAAGGGCGTCAGGACTTCGCGCGGCAGCGCCTCGGGGGCGTACCAGGCGAGCGTGCGCAGCAGCTCGACGGCGAACGGGGTGGTGGCCTGGACGGTGCGCAGGGTGGTGTGCCAGAGCCGGGAGACGGTGGCCACCGCGCCGGAGCCAGTACCGGAATCGGAGCCAGTACCGGAATCGGAGCCGGAGCCGGAGTCGGCGTCGGGGCCGGTCGGGCTGCCGGTGCGCAGCAGCTCGCGGTAGGCGGCGAAGGTCGTGCCGGTCTGCTGCACGTAGGCGCCGGCCTGGGCGAGGGCGAGCGGGAGGTGGCCGAGCTCGTCGGCCAGGGCGAGCACCTCGGCCTGTTCGGCCCGCGCCCCGGGGTGAGCGGCCCCGCAGAGCAGCCGGGTGGCCTCGGGGGCGTCGAGGACGTCGATCCGCACCGGGCGGATGCCGGGGTGCCAGCCGCCGGCGCGGCGGCTGGTGACCAGCTGGTGGCCGCGGCCGAGCAGCCGGCCGAGGTAGGGGGTGAGGTGGACCGGGTCCTCGGCGTTGTCGTAGACGAGCAGCCAGCGGTCGTGGGCGCGCAGCCAGGCGAGCGCCCACTCGACCTGCTGGCCGGGCGGGGCGGTGAGGGCCCAGGTGGGGTGGAGGTGGACGGCGAGGTCGGCGAAGGCCTCGGCGAGCTGCTCCTCGGACTCGGCGGTGATCCACCAGATCAGCCGGTAGTGCGCGGCCTCGGCGTAGGCGTAGTGCAGCGCGACGGTGGTCTTGCCGACCCCGCCGAGACCGTGCAGCGTGGTGGCCTGGGTGACCAGCCCGCTGCCGTCGCCGTCCGACAGCGCCTCGGCGATCGCCCGCAACGCGCCGTCGCGGCCGACGAGTCGGTCCGCGGCGCGGGGCGGCAGATTGGGCGCGGGGGCGCTCGCCTCGACGGTCAGCGCGGCCCGCGCCGCCTCGGGCGGCAGCACGGCCGCCCGCTGCTCGGCGTGCGGGTTCCCGGCGGTGGCGGGCGAGGCCGGGCGGCGGCGCTGGTCGAAGGCCTCGTGGTCGGGCAGGCCGCCCTCGGGCCGGACATGCGTCGTCCTGGACATCAACACTTCGGCGCCCTCACCCCCACGTACGGTTCCGCCCGCCCACCGTAGTCGCGGGCGGGCGCCGTGTCACCGGATCCCGCCGGCCGCCCGGAGCCGGGCGCGCGCCCCTGTCGGTACCGGACGGTAGCGTACCCGGATGATCTTGCACACCGTTCCCACCTGGCAGGTCACCGAGACGGGCGGCCTGGAGACGTCCTGGATCGAGCTCGGTGCCGCCGCCCTGCACGCCCGCGGCCGGGTCGCCGCCGCGCGGCCCGCGCCGTACTGGCTGACGTACGAACTGGAGACCGGCGAGGGCTTCGTCACCCGGCGGATGAGGGTCCGGGCCGAGAGCGCCGACGGCGTCCGCGAGCTGGAACTGCGTCAGGACGGCGGCCGCTGGAGCGTCGACGGCATGGAACGGCCCGACCTGGCCGGCGCGCTGGACTGCGACCTCGGGCTCTCCCCGGTGACCAACACCCCGCCGGTGCTGCGCCACGGCCTCCACCGGGGCCCGGGCGAGCGGCACTTCCTGATGGCCTGGATCCGGGTGCCCGACCTGACGGTGCACCCCTCCCGCCAGACCTACACCCACCTCGGCCTGGACGGCGGGCGGGCCACCGTCCGCTACGCCTCCGGGGACTTCCGCAGCGACCTCGTGCTGGACCGGGACGGCCTGGTCCTCGACTACCCCGGGCTGGCCGGCCGGATCGTCTGACGGACGGACGGACGGACCGACGGGCGGACGGGCGGGCGTCAGTCCGCCAGCCCCAGCGGGTCCGGGGCGGTGTCGAGCAGTTCCGGACCGTTGGCGCGGACGCTGTTGACGGTGGGGGAGACGGCCCGCACCCGCAGGGCGCCGTCGGCGGGGCGGCGCAGCAGGTGGTGGAGCTCGTCGGAGTCCGTGAGGTCGGGGGCGAGCCAGGCGGACAGGTCGGCGGGGGCGATGGTGAGCGGCATCCGATCGTGGACGCGCCCGGCGCTGTCGGTGGCGTCGGTGGTGATGATGGTGGCGGTGGCGAGCCAGGCCGCCGGGTCGTCCTCGGGCCGGGTGCGGTCGCGCCAGAACTCGTACAGGCCGGCCATCAGCATGACCGAGCCGGTGCTGAGGAAGTACGGCTGCTTGTACTTCTTCCGGTCGGCGGCGGCGGGGACCTCGCGCCACTCGAAGTAGCCGTCGGCGGGGATGACGCAGCGCCGGGTGGTGAAGGCCTTGCGGAAGGCGGGCTTGAGGTGGACGGTCTCCGAGCGGGCGTTGATCATGCGGGCGCCGCCGGAGGGGTCCTTGGACCAGGACGGCACCAGGCCCCAGCGCAGCGGGCGCAGCTGCCGCAGCAGCTCGCCGCTCTCCCGGTCGAGGCGTTCCAGGACGGCGGGCACCGGGTCGGTGGGCGCCACGTTCCAGCTGGGGGCGAACGACTCGGCCGGATCCCAGCGCAGTTCCCCGAGCAGGGCGACGAGGTCCTGGGGCGTGGTGGTGGAGACGAAACGACCGCACATGCTCCCCACCCTGCCACCAGCGGCCGACAACGCGCGGTCAGTGCGCGGTCAGTAGGCGGGGTGGCGGCCCGGGGTGTGGCCGAAGGTGCGGCGGAAGACATCGATGAAGGCGCTCGCGGAGGACCAGCCACAGCGGTGCGCGACCGTGGTGACGGGCAGGCCCTCGGCGAGCAGCACCAGCGCGTGGTGCAGCCGCAGCTGGGTGCGCCACTGCGGGAAGGTCATGCCGAGGTCGGCGCGGAAGAGCCGGGAGAGCGTGCGGTCGCTGGCGCCGACCGCCCGGCCCAGTTCGGTGAGGGTGCGCTGGTCGGCCGGATCGGCGCGGAGCCGGTCGCAGACCGCGCGCAGCAGCGGTGTGGCGGGGGCGGGCAGGTGCAGCGGCTGCTGCGGGGAGGCGCGCAGCTGGTCGAGCAGGACGGCGCGCAGCCGGGCCCGTTCGGGGCTGTCGTCCTCGGGGGTGCGGGTGTAGGCGACGATCAGTTCGCGCAGCAGCGGCCCGACGGCGAGCACGGTCGGCCGGTCCAGGCCGAGCGGGTTCTCGGTGGCGGGCAGCCCGACCAGGTGGAGGTCCAGTTCGCCGTGGGCCTGGTGGGCGTGCACGGTGCCGGCCGGGACCCAGATGGCCCGGGTGCCGGGGGCGACCCAGGAGCCGGCGTCGGTGGTGATGGCGAGCACGCCGCTGGCCGCGTAGGCGATCTGGTGGTCGTCGTGGCGGTGGGCGTCGATCCCGGCGCCGGAGGCCAGCAGCAGGACGCGGGTCGGGGCGACGGGGTCGTGGCGGATGTTCGGCATCACCTGGCAGATTATCGGAAGCCCGACAGGTGTCGCTGCGCCGAGCATGTCGGCATGCCGAAGACAACGCGCGACAACCTGCCGATCGCTACGTCAACCACGCCCACCACGCCCACCGCGTCGAGTACGCCTGACAGTCCGAAGAGCACACCCGGCAAGCGGGACTCCTCGATCACCCTGCTGTCCCTCGGACACGCCTGCGTGGACGTCTACCAGGGCGCGGTGGCCGCCCTGGTCCCGTTCTTCGTGGCCGAGCGCGGCTACGGCTACGCCGCCGTCTCGGGCGTGGTGCTCGCCGCCTCCCTGCTCTCCTCGGTGGCGCAGCCGCTGTTCGGCGCGATCACCGACCGCCACCCGCTGCCCTGGCTGCTGCCGGTCAGCACGCTGGTGGGCGGTGTGGGCATCGCGCTCAGCGGGGTGAGCGGCTCGTACCCGCTGACCCTGGCCTTCGTGGCGCTGTCCGGGGTCGGGGTGGCCGCGTACCACCCGGAGTCCGCCCGGGTCGCCCGGCTGGCCGCGCGGGACGGCCACCGGGGGATGGCCTGGTTCTCGCTGGGCGGCAACCTGGGCTTCGCGGCGGCCCCGCTGCTGGTGTCCGTGGTGGTCTCGGGCGGCGGCCTGCGGCTGACCCCGCTGCTGGTGCTGCCGGCGATCGCGGGCGCCGTCCTGTGCCTGCCGGTGCTGCGCGAGCTGGAGCGCCGGCGGGCGGCCGGGACGGCTCCGGCGCCGGTGGCCGGGGCCGACGACCGGGCCTCGTTCGTGCGGTTGTCGCTGGCCGTGGTGTTCCGCTCGATCGCCTTCACCGGCCTGAGCACCTTCCTCGCGCTGTTCGCCACCCAGCGGGTCGGCGGCGGTACGGCGGCGGGCACCGCGGCGCTGGTGGTGCTGTACGCGGGCGGCGCGGTGGGTTCGGTGCTGGGCGGCGCGCTGGCGGACCGCTGGGGCCGGGTCGCGGTGGCGCGCTGGTCGTACCTGGTGGCGGCGGTGGCCGTGGCGGGCGTGGTGCTGGTGCCGGGCCCGGCGCTGTACGTCTTCGTGGCGCTGACCTCGGCGGGCCTGTACGTGCCGTTCTCGTTGCAGGTCACGCTGGGGCAGGACTACCTGCCCTCGCGGATCGGCACCGCCAGCGGGATCACGCTGGGCCTGACCGTCAGCATCGGCGGCCTGGCGAGCCCGGTGATCGGCGGCCTCGCCGACGCGACCTCGCTGCGCACCGCCCTGCTGCCGCTGGTGCTGATGCCGGTGCTGAGCTGGCTGCTGTTCCGCACCCTGCCGGAGCCCGTCGCGCCTGCTGCGGCGGCCGTGACGGAGGCGACCGAGCCGGGTCCGGCGGCTACGCGGTGACGGCCGCGACGACCTCGGCGTAGGCGTCGAACAGCCGGGGCGTGCCCGGCCCGTGGTCGGCGAGCAGCAGCGCCCAGCAGCGGGCGACGAGTTCGCGGGCCGCGGTGCCGGGCCAGGGCTGGGGCAGGAGCTCCGGCGGCAGCAGCGGGTCGGGCTCCACGGCCTCGGTGAAGGCGGCGGCCAACTCCAGGGCGACGGTGAGCAGTTCGGGGCCGGTGAGGCCCTTCTCCAGCCGGGCCAGGCGGTCGGCCGCGACCTCGGCGAGCCGTTGGTGGCCCTCGGCGACCTGCTCCAGCGGCCACCAGCGCCGGGCGAGCGCGCGGGGGTCGTCGGTCTCGCCGGTGCGCAGGTCGCGGCTGGTGAGGAGGGTGAGGTGGTCGCGCACGTCCAGGGCGGCGGCCTCGGCGAGGACGTCCTCCTCCCAGGGGTGCGGCGAGACGTAGAGGCCGTTCTGCACCGGGGCGCCGCCGAGCCGGAGGATCGCCTCGCGCAGCGCGTCGCGGGCGGGCCGGGCGTGCTCGGGGACGGCGAATCCCGCGAGGTGCCAGACGCCGTCCCAGGGGGCCCGGCCGCGGTCCTGGGCGTACATCAGCGCCACGTACCCGACGTCGGGGTCGATCGAGCGCCGGGTCTCGGCGGTGGCCCGCAGCAGGGCCCGGCGGCCGCGCCCCTCCTGGACGAACCGCCCGTCGCCGGTGAGGCGCTTGACGGTCAGCCGGACCTGCTGGTCGGTCATCCCGAGCAGGCCGGCCACGGTGTACAGGTCGCCGCAGTCGACCGTGCCGTCCGTACGGACCATCGCCTCGACCAGCACCCGGGTCGGAATCTCCACCATGGCGACCATCCTAATGCGTTCAGATCTGATACGTTCGTTTTAAGAACGATAGATTGGTGGATCGAAGATGCGCAGGCGATGGTTGCTGTGGGGATCACTGCTGTCCGTGGTGGTGCTCCTCCTCGGCGCGGGCGGCTGGGTGGTGTACCAGAACGAGTACGACCTCAAGGAGGAACGCGTCACCATCACCGGCGGCAAGCAGCCGCTGCACGGCGTCCTCGCCCGCCCGACCGGCGGCCGCACCCCCGCCGGCCTGGTCGTCTTCGTCCACGGGGACGGCCCCACCAACGCCACCCACGACACCTTCTACCGGCCGATCTGGGAGGCCATCGCCAAGGCCGGCTACGCCTCCCTCTCCTGGGACAAGCCCGGCGTCGACGGCGCCCCCGGCAACTGGCTCGACCAGAGCATCCAGGACCGCGCCGACGAGACCGTCGCCGCGATCGACTGGGCAAAGCGGCAGCCCGGCATCGACCCCGCCCGGATCGGCCTCTGGGGCGCCAGCCAGGCCGGCTGGGTGATGCCCAAGGCCGCCCGACAGTCCCCGGACGTCAGGTTCGTGATCGCCGTCGCCCCCGCCCTCAACTGGCTCCAGCAGGGCCGCTACAACCTGCTCGCCGAGCTGAGGAAGAAGCACGCCACCCCGGCCGAGACCGAGGCCGCCATCGCGCGCAGCGACCGGACCCTCGCCGCCCTCCGGGCCGGCCGGACCTTCGAGCAGTACCGGGACGGCGGCGGCGACGTCGACGGCCTCACCCCGCAGCGCTGGGACTTCAACCGCCGCAACCACACCTCCGACGCCACCGACGACCTCGCCGCCCTCCGAGTGCCGGTCCTGCTCCTCCTCGGCGGGCGCGACATCAACGTCGACAGCGACGACACCGAGGCCGGCTACCGCAGGATCCTCACCACGCCCGGCCAGCTCCGGGTCAAGCGCTACCCGGACGCCACGCACAACATCGTCCCCGAATCCGTCGAGGACTCCGAACTGCAGAGCACCCTCCTCGCGATCGCCGCACCCCGCTCGCTGTTCAGCCCCGGCTACCTCGACGAGCACCGCAGCTTCCTGACCTCGCTGGCTTCCTGACCTCGCTCGGGCAGCGCTGACGGACCAGCCGCACAGCCGGTGGACACGGACCGGCGGAAGGAGAAACGACGATGAGAGTGCTCGCCCTCGGCGGAGCGGGAGCGATGGGCCGCGTCGCCGCCCGGGTCGCCGCCCGACTGCCCGGCGTCCACGAACTCGTGATCGCCGACCGAGACCCGGACGCCGCCCGCCGCACCGCCGCCGCCCTCGCCGGCGGCCCGGTACCGGTCCGGGCCCGCCAGGTCGACGTCACCGACGGGGCGCAACTGCACGCCGCCCTCGCGGAAGCCGACGCCGTCCTCAACACCGTCGGCCCGTACTACCGCTTCGGCCTCGGCGTCCTGCGCGCGGCGATCCGCACCGGCACCCACTACCTGGACATCTGCGACGACTGGGAACCCACCGTCGCCATGCTGGAACTCGACGGCGAGGCCCGCGCCGCCGGCGTCCGCGCCGTGATCGGCCTGGGCGCCAGCCCCGGCGTCAGCAACCTGCTCGCCGCCCGGGCCGCCGCCCGCCTCGACACCCTGACCGACATCTACACCGCCTGGCCCGTCGACGCGGGCGCCGAACCCGACGACACCTCCCTGCTCGGACCGGACGGCGCCCCGCTGGCGGCCGCCGTGCACTGGATGCAGCAGATCAGCGGCACGGTCGCGGTGGTCGACGGCGGCCGGATCGTCCAGCGGCCCCCGCTGCGGCCGGTCGCCCTCGACCTGCCCGGCGGGCACCGCGGCACCGCGTACACCGTCGGCCACCCCGAACCGGTCACCCTGCACCGCAGCCTGCGGCCCGGCGGCGCGGCCGCCAACCTCATGGTCGTCACCGCCCGGACGGCCGCCTACCTGGACGTCCTGCGGGACGACCTCGACGCCGGGCGCCTGTGCAACGAGACCGCCGCCGTCGACCTCGACCGCCCCACGCTGCGCCGCACCCTGCGGGCCGCCGCCCGCGCGGCCCGCTTCCCAGGCCCCGGCAGCCTTCCCGGCTTCTTCGCCGCCGCCACCGGCCGCCGCGACGGCCGACCGGTCACCGTCCTCGCCCGGCTCACCGGGGCCGAGGCCCTGCTCGGCGACATGGCCGAGAGCACCGGCGTGCCGGCGGCCCTCGGCCTCGCCCAGCTCCTGGACGGCGGCGTCCGCGCCCCGGGCGTCCACCCGCCCGAGGCGGCGATCGACGCCGAGCGCTTCTTCGCCGACCTGGCGCGCCACTGGCCGGGCGTCGGCGTCGTGGTGGAGGAGGAGCGCCCGGGGTCGTGATCAGGCCGACGCGGTCAGGAGAAGCGATCAGGACACGACGCCCCAGCCCTGTCCGGGGGCGGCGCCGTCGGCCGCGTCCGTGGTCACGGTCGAACCCGCCGTGCCGGTACGGGCGTTGAGGATCAGGCCGGTGGCGACGTTGGTGATGGTGAGCGTGCCGGTGGCGCCGTCCTGGGTGACCCGCCACTCCTGCCAGCGGTTTCCGGGCGAGTAGTCGAGCAGGTAGGCGCTGTTGCCGGGGTCGGTGCCGGCGGCGAGCACGGTGTGCGCGTGGGTGGCGGTGGCGCAGTTGTCGGCGATCCGCACGGTGCCGTCCGGGTTGCTGGTGAAGGTCCACTGCTCGGAGGTGTGCGTGGGCCACCAGGTGTTGACGTCGGCGACGGCGCCGAGCGGCGAGCTGCAGGTCCCCGCCACTTCGAGGACCAGCCCGCCGCTGCCGCCGGCGCCGATCGCGTGGTAGCGACCGTCGTCGACCACCGCGGCCGGCCCGGTGGCCGGCCGGGCGCTGAGCCGGTACAGCGCCACGCCGTGCGGGGCCACCGAGGCGCCGAGCGTGCCCGTGACGGTCGAACTCGCGCCCGTCCACAGCTCCTTGGCGGTGTAGCCAGGCCCGGTGAGGCCGAGTTCGCCGAGGCTGGTGCTCACCGTGCGGCTCGCGGCCGGGTCCTGGTTGACGAGCAGCACGGCGGTGTCGCCGTTCGCCAGCCGCCGCTGGAGGACGACCGGCGCGGTGGCGTTCGCGGGCTTGGCGCCGACCAGGGTGGCGGGCTTGGCCAGGGCGTCCTGGTCGATCGCTATGACGTCGCGGTTCTTCAGGACCGCCAGGCTCGCGGCGTCGATCCCGGTGGACCAGGTGTGGCCGTCCGCGCTGTGCTGGGACTGCGCGGCGGTGCGCAGGTCGGCGCCGGAGACCAGCGGGGCGGCGAGCATCGCGAGGACGGAGGTCTCGGTGCGGGACTCGTCGTCGGTGAACGGCTTGTGGCAGGTGCAGGTGTCGGTGGTGCCCCAGGCGCCGTAGACGTCCTGCCAGCCGGTGAACATCATGTCGAGGTCGTTCCAGCTGCCCGGGCGCACGTTGCCGGGGTACTGCAGCGCGGTCTGCAACTGCCCGTTCCAGAGCACCCCGTCGAGCTCGCTGTCGCGGTCGCCGCCGATCCGGCAGAGGTTGGCGACCTGGCCGCACCAGACGCCGGTCGGCGCGTAGCCGGGCGCCTGGAACGGCGCGGTGCCGGCGGCCTGCACCACCGGGTCGGTGCGCGCCGGGTCGTCGGCCGCGAGCAGGTACGGGACGCCGGTGTGGGCGGGCTGGGCGGAGACGCTGAGGGTGACCTTGGGCCGGCCCTGCGCGGCGGAGGCGGCGTCGAGGGCGTGCTGGAAGGTCTGGACGCGGGCGTAGATCGAGCGGGTGAGCTCCTTCCCCTCGCCCTGGGTGTAGTAGTTGTGGCCGTCCGGGCCGGTGATCTGCGGGCCGTAGGGGCAGTCGTCGTACTTGACGTAGTCGACGCCCCAGGAGACGAAGTCGCTCGCGTCGGTGCTCTCGTGGCCGAGGCTGCCGGGGTGCATCTGGCAGGTGAGGTAGGTGTCGGTGGCGTAGAGGCCGAACTTCATGCCCTTGCCGTGCGCGTACTGGGCGAGGTACTCGATGCCGTTGACGGTCCGCCCGTTGACGGTCTGCGCGGGGAAGTGGTCCGGGCGGGGGAGGAGGTGGCCGGAGGTGGGGTCGTTGCCGGTGCCGTCGGTGCCGCTGACGGGGTTCCCGGCGGCGTCCTGGAGCTGGAGGCCGCCGTCGGCGTTGCGGACCAGGTCGGTGGTCTGGCCGTCGCGGTGCCAGAGCGACCAGCCGTCGTCGATGGTGACGGTGTCGTAGCCCGCCGCCACCAGGCCGTTGGCGGCCATGAAGTCGATGGTCTGGACGACCTGCTCCTCGGTGACCTCGGTGCCGAGGGAGTTCCAGGAGTTCCACCCCATGGGCGGGGTGAGGGCGTTGCCGTTGCCCAGGGCGGCGGCGGGGGCGGCCGTGCCGAGGGTGAGGGCGCCGAGGCCGGTGGCGGCGAGGGCCAGCGCGAGCACGGGTGCCGCGAGGCGGTGGGGGATGTGGCGCATGCGCGCTCCTGAGGATGTGGGGGAGGTGACGGTTCGTCAGATGGATCGGGGTGTGCGGCCGACCGGTTGGGGGTCGGTCGGCCGGAAGGGTTGGGCGGTGGGGGTCAGTCCGTGACGGCGGCGCTCGCGGTGCGCCCGGGGGCGACGGTGACGGTGGCGTAGGTGTAGGTCACGCCGTCGACGGTCCTGGTGCGGGTGGGCCGGGCCTTGCCGTCGACGGTGATCCCGCCGTGCGGGCCGGCGAAGCGGGCCTCCCAGGTGAGCGGCGCGCGGCCGGTGTTGGTGACGGTGCTGCTGCGGTGGCCGTCGTGCCGGACGGTGACCGAGCCCGCGCCGACCGGGATGTCGGCGACCTCCAGCCAGCCCATCGAGGCGGGCAGCCGGGAGGCCGTCACGAGGGTGTGCGCGGCGGCGTCGGGCTCGACGCCGAGCAGGCCCTGCACGGTCTGGCTGAGCAGCGTGAACGGGACCTCGGGGTAGTCGCCGTTGAGCAGCCGCCCGGTGGCGTGGAGCCGGCCGACGCCCTGGTAGATCTGCCGCATCCACTTCCAGGCGGTGTCGCCGTCCTGGTTGGCGAAGAAGGCGTCGGGCAGGTAGGTGTAGGCCTCCAGGTTGGTCGAGCGCTGCGGGCCGGAGTCGGCGGCGTCGATGGCGGCGAGGAGGGCGTCGCGGCGCGGGCCGGGGTCGAGCAGCTGCTTGACCGGCATCAGCACGCTGGACTCGTAGCCCCAGCCGGTCACCGGCTTGCCGGTGGTGTCGTAGCCGTGCACGACCTCGCCGGGCTGCTGCCGGTCCACGCTCCAGGTGGTGTTGACGTAGTCGCGCAGCGCGGTGGCGGCCTGCCGGTAGCCGGTGGCGGCGGCGGTGTCGCCCTTGGCGGCGGCCAGGGTCGCGGCGGCGAGGTACGCCTGGTACTGGGCGCCGATCGCGTCGCCGGCCTCGGCGTAGGTGCTGGTGGCGTTCTCGGCGTAGCTCGCGGTGCCGGCGAAGATGCTGCGGCTGGTGGCCTGGGGGATGGGGAGGCCGCCGTTGTCGACCGGGCCGGGGTGCTGGGCGATGAAGGGACCGAGGGTGTTGCGGACGTAGCCGCTCAGCGCGGGGTCGTCGGCGTAGTCGCGGTCCCCCGTCCACCGGTAGGCCTCGCCGGCCTTCTCGACCAGCTCGAACGGCGCGGGCAGCTCGCGCACGAAGCGGTCGGGGCTCCGGTAGTCGATGCTGCCGTACGTCCTGGCGTCGAAGTTGAGGGCCCAGACCGGGTAGAGCTTGTTGGTCTCGGTGGCGGAGGCGGCGAAGCCGCGCAGCATGGTCTTGTTCTCGGCGTCCAGGCCGAGCAGGTGGGCGCCGACCAGCTGGTGGGCGAAGTCGCGGCTGTAGAAGTCGGAGCGGAACGGGTAGCCGGCCCAGTAGGTGGTGTCGTAGGTGGTGGTGCCGGTGCCGCCGGGGTTGTTCTCGTCCTGGTTGAGCACGCCGGTGGTGCCGGCCTGCTGCACCCAGCTGTTGGCCTTGGTCTTGGCCCAGTCGAACAGGGCGACGACTTCGGGGTCCGAGGAGCTGATCCTCGGGTCGCCGGGGGCGGACGGGGCGACGGAGGCGTCGTCCGCGTTGATCCAGCCGGTGGGGGAGGAGTCGATGCCGAGGGTGAGCCGGTCGCCGGCCGCGACGTGCACCCGGGGCAGGGTGTACTTCGCGTAGACGGGCTGCTCGGGCAGGGTCAGCGAGCGGACCACGGTGCCGTTGACGCTGACCGAGAAGGTGCCGCCGGCGCCGCCGGTGGCGATCCAGGCGGACAGGTCGTAGCTGCCGGCGGTGACGGCGGTGACCTGCTGGGCGATCCGGTGGCCGGAGCCGGCGTCGAGGTAGGCGAGGCGGGTGCCGCCGTGCGGGTTGTTGGTGGCGACGCCGGTGTGCTCGGTGAACGTCCAGCCGTCCGTGCCCTGTTCGAAGCCGGGGTCGGTGAGGGTGAGCGGTTCGCTGCGGGTGAGGGTCCAGCGGTGGGCGGGCCGGGCGTCGCAACGGCGGCGGTCGGCGGCGCTGCTCTGCTCGCGGTCCGCAGTGTTGTTCTGCTCGCGCCCGGCAACGTCGTTCTGCTCGTGGTCGCCTGCCGTGGTGAGGCAGGCGCCGTGTGCGGTCAGGGTGTGACTGCCGCCCGGTGCCGGGGAGATGGCGAAGGTCTCGGCGGCGGGGTCGGTGCCGCAGTCGGCCGTGCCGGGGCGCCGCCCGGTGCCGTCGAGGGTCAGGCAGCGTCCGCTCGCGGCGTTGACCAGCCGGTAGCCGTCGGTGGTGCGGTGCAGCTGCCAGCGTTGGCTGAGCAGCCCCTGGCAGGCCGTGCCGACGACGGGCGTGCCGGCCGCCGGCTGCGCGTACTGCGGGCCGAGGCAGCCGCCGTCCAGGACGGAGCCGAGGACGTAGCCGCCGCCGTCGACCAGCGGGGCCGCGCCGTCGGCTCGGGCCGGTCCCGCGCCGACGGCCTGGACGGCGAGGACGGCCAGGACCGCCAAGCCCGAGGGCAGGGCGCGGACCGGTCGGCGGCGCGGGGCGCGGGTGGGGGGCATCATCGGGGCTCTCCTGTCGGACGGGTGGCGGTGCGTCAGGGGGCGGGGCAGCGTGCGTCGACAGGGGTTTGAACGTTCAAATTCCCGGGGCGGCGCTGGGTGACATGTGCAATGTCACATGCTCATCCGAGTCGCGTCAACGGTCGGCGCACGGTCGGCTGCCGCCCTCCGGACCCGCCTTCCGGGTTCGCGCGCCCGGGGCTGGGGCCGCCCGGGGTCAGCGCAGGGCGGTGACCAGCATCAGCGCGGCCACGCCGAGCAGGGCGAACGCGAAGGCCCGTTGCAGGGCGCGCCCGCTGAGCCGGTCGGCGAGCCGCTTGCCGTCCCAGGCGCCGAGGATCGCGGCCCCGGTGAAGGGTGCGGCCACGGCCCAGTCGATGGCGCCGGTCGCGCCGAGGCGGGGCAGCAGCGCGGCCAGCGCGTTGGCGGTGATCACCAGCAGGCTGGTGCCCACCGCCTCGGCCATGGTGAAGGCGAGCACCGAGACCAGCGCGGGGACGGCGAGGAACCCGCCCCCGACACCCAGCAGCCCGGTGACGGCGCCGAGCCCGGCACCGGTCGCAGCCGAGCGGCCCCACCCGGCGGCGGAACGTTCCTGCGCGGCGGCCTTCGGCGGCACCAGCATCCGCCAGGCGGCCAGCCCGGCCAGCACCGCGAACGCGCCGGTCAGCAGCGCCCCGGGCAGGTGCGCCGAGAGCGCCCCGGCGGCCGTGGCGGTGGGCAGCCCGGCGGCGGCGAACAGCGCGCCGGTGCGCCAGCGGACCCGGCCCGCCCGGGCGTGCGCGAGCAGGCCGGTCAGCGAGGTCGCGGCGACGATCACCAGGGCGGCCGTGGTGGCCAGGGCCGGGCTGAAGCCGAGCAGGTAGACCAGTGCGGGGACGGCGAGCATGCTGCCGCCCCCGCCGAGGCCGCCGAGGGCGAGGCCGACCACGGCCCCGGCGGCCAGCGCCAGGAGCAGCGCGGTCATATCGCGTCCCCGGCGTCCCCGGCGCCGCTGGAGCTCCCGGGGCTGCCGATGTCGCCGGTGCCGCCGCCGGTGCCGCCGCCCGGCGTGGTGACCGGCAGTCCGGCCCGCGCCCAGGCGGACATGCCGCCGACGACGTTCAGCACCTCGACGCCGCGCTCGGCGAGCAGCTGCGCCGCCCGCGCGGAGCGGTTGCCCGAGTGGCAGATCGCCAGGACGAGCCGTCCACCCGCCTCGGGCGGCAGCGGTTCGCGGGCGGCCAGGGCGATCAGCGGCAGGTGGAGGGCGCCGGGGGCGTGGCCGGCCGTGAACTCGCCGCGCTCCCGGACGTCGAGCAGGACGGCTGCGCCGGTGCGGACGAGCCGGTGGGCCTGGGCGGGGGTGGTCTGCCCGGGGTCGGGCGGCAGCGGGGGCATGCGGTTCTCCGATGGTGTGGTGCGGGCCGGGCGGGCGCCCCGGGAGGCGCGGGCGCCTCCTCGGCGCCACCCGTCTCCGGCGGCGACGGCCGGTCCCGCGCAATGTCCACCATAGTACCCCCGGGGGTATCATCGACTTCGTTCGGTGATACCCCTCCCCGTATCGACTATGGGGCCGTATGCTGGCGCATATACCGGTGGGGGTATCAAGATCACGCCGAGGCGCCCGACGCCGCCCAGGAGGTTCCCCGTGTACTTCGCCCAGTTCTACCTCGACTGCCTCTCCCAGGCCTCGTACCTGATCGCCGACGAGCGGACCGGCCGTGCCGTCGTGGTCGACCCCCGCCGCGACGTCGACGAGTACGTCGCCGACGCCGAGGCCCGCGGCCTCACCGTCGAGGCCGTCATCAACACCCACTTCCACGCCGACTTCCTGGCCGGCCACCTCGAACTGGCCGACCGCACCGGCGCCTGGATCGGCTACGGCCGCCGGGCGGAGACCGAGTACCCCATCCGCAAGCTCGCCGACGGCGAACGGATCGTCCTCGGCGACGTCACCCTCCAGATCATGGAGACCCCCGGGCACACCCCGGAATCGATCAGCATCCTGGTCTTCGAACAGCCCGACGACGCCGTCCCGTACGGCGTGCTCACCGGCGACGCCCTGTTCATCGGCGACGTCGGCCGCCCCGACCTGCTCGCCTCCACCGGCGTCACCGCCGACGAACTCGGCGCCATGCTCTACGACAGCGTCCATCGCAAGCTGATGGGCCTGCCCGACGAGACCCTGGTCTTCCCCGCCCACGGCGCCGGTTCCGCCTGCGGCAAGAACCTCTCCACCGAGAAGCGGTCCACCATCGGCACCCAGCGCCGGACCAACTACGCCTGCCGGCCCATGGACCAGGACACCTTCGTCCGCATCGTCACCGCCGGCCAGGCCACCGCCCCCGCCTACTTCGGCCACGATGCCGCCCTCAACCGGCAGGACCGCCCGCTGCTCGACCCCACGAACGCCGCCGCCCCGCTGTGCCCCGAAGGCTTCAACGAGGCCCGAGCCGCAGGCGCCGTCGTCCTCGACGCCCGCAGCCCCCAGGACTTCGGCGCCGGACACATCCGAGGCGCCATCAACGTCCCCATCGACGGCCGCTTCGCCGAACAGGCCGGCACCGTCCTCACCCCCGACAGCACCCTCGCGATCATCGCCCCGCAGGACCGCGAGAACGAGGTCATCACCCGCCTCGCCCGCATCGGCTTCGACCGCATCGCCGGCTACCTGCGCAACCCCGACAACGCCCTGCCCGCCCTCGCCGACGACCTCACCCCCGCCGGCCGCCTCACCGCCGACCAACTCCGCACCGCCCTCACCGGCGACCAGCCCCCCACCGTCCTGGACGTGCGCACCTGCGGCGAACGCGAAACCGGCTCCATCGAAGGATCCCTGCACATCCCCCTGGCCGAACTCCCCACCCGCCTCGCCGAGATCCCCGCCGATCACCCCCTGCTCGTCCACTGCGCCGGCGGCCACCGCTCCTCCATCGCCGCCAGCCTGCTGCGCCACCACGGGCACCCCGACGTCTCCGACCTCCTCGGCGGCTACGGCGCCTGGCACGCCCTCACCCACCCCACCCGGGCCTGAACCCAGCCGCCCCAGCCCACCCCCCGGTCCGGGCCGCGGACGCTCCCGAAGGCAGCGCCCGCCACGCGACCCCAGGGCGCAATCCCGGTCCCCCGGGGGGGGGCACACGCCCGCCGCGTCCGGCAGTTCCGCTCCGTCCGCCGGGTCGGCGAGCCCCTCGCAGCGCAGCAACCACCGGTGGAACACTCACCAGCCGGTCGGCGCCGCCGATTCGGGCCGCAGCCGGGGGCCGGTGTCGGGGAAGAGGCAGAGGCCGGTGTCGGTGAAGCCGGGGCGGTAGGCGGCTCGGGCGCCGTCGCCGGGGAACCAGGTCGGGCCGCGGTGGCGGCCGGGTTCGATCTCGCCTGCGGTTCCATGCTGGTGCGGGCCGTCGCGCGTCACGGGGGTGTCTGGCGGCCGGCCGCTTCGCGGATGCGGGCGCGTAGCCAGCGGTGGGACGGGTCGTTCTCGTGGCGGGGGTGCCACAGCATGCTGACGCGGAGCGGCTTCACGTCCAACGGCACCGGGAAGGTGGCCAGTTCGAGCGCGTCGGCCAGGCTGCCGACCAGGGTGGCCGGTGCGATCCCGACCAGGTGGCCGGTGGCGATCAGGCGCAGCGCCGTGGTGAACCCGGGCACGGAGATCGCGACGGTGCGCTGAACTCCCTCGGCCTCCAGCAGTCTGTCGACCGCGGTGCGCAGGCGGCCGTGACGGGAGACCACGACGTGGTCCCACGCCGCGAAGCGGGCCGGTGTGACCTCGCCTCGGCTCAGCGGGTGGCCGGCGCGGACCACGCCGAGCAGCGGGTCGCGGACCAGTCCTTCGGCGCGGAGGTCGGCCTCCTTGGGGGCGTTGACGCTGATCGTGACATCGGCGGTGCCCTCGCGCACAGCCGCGCTCTCGTCGGCCGCCCGCCCCTCGCTGAGGAAGCGCAGTTGGACGCCGGGGGCTTCGGCCCGTACGAGGGTCAGCAGGTCTTCGCCGAAGCACCCGATCAGGTCCTCGGGTGCCAGGACGGTGAAGGTGCGGCGCCAGGCGGCCGGCGCGTCATCCTCAGCGGGCCCCAGCAGGTTCTGGGCGTCCTCGACCAGGGCTCGCACCCGCGGACGCAGCGCCAGTGCGTGCGCGGTCGGCTTCAGTCCGCGGCTGGAGCGCACCAGCAGGGGATCGCCGAACGCGGACCGCAGTCGTCCCAGGGCCCGGCTGACGGCCGGAACCGACAGGTCCAGCCGGCGGGCCGCGGCGGTGACGCTGCCCTCTTCCAGCACGGCATCGAGGACGACGAGGAGATTGAGGTCGAGGGACGTGACTTTCACCTAGTGAAAATAGCACTTGCACTCTTTTCACTGGTCGCAATCCGCAGCCGGTCCTAGGGTCGGGAGCACCGCGGCAGGCGGCGGCCCCGAGGTCCCGGGTTCGCGCGGCCCGAAGTCACCGAGTACACGGTCCGAAGACCCCCGGCGCACAAAGAGGGGACGGCTGCCGCGGCGGTGGCCCCGTCGAACGGGGCGGCCCGAGAACGGGCCCGGACACGACATCAAGGAGCACGATCCATGACGGACGGCACGATTGACGACCCGGTCGCGCTGGTCGCGCTGGGCAGCCGGGCGCTGGCCGCGGCCGGGCACGGTGACATGGTGTGGGGACACCTGGCGGTCCGCGATCCGGACGGGCGTGGCGTGTGGATGAAGTCGGCCGGCTGGGGCTTGGAGGAGATCACCCCCGAGCGCGTTCTGCTCGTCTCGTGGACCGGCGAGCAGTTGGCGGGAACCGGACGGGTCCACCTCGAACACCACCTCCACACCGCGCTCATGCGGGCCCGGCCCGAGGTGCACGCCAGCGTCCACACCCACTCCCCGACGGTCAACGCCTTCAGCGCGCTCGGCGAACCGCTGCGTGCGCTCGGCCACGACGCCGTTGTCTTCGCCGAGCACGGCCTGCCCCGGTACACCGCCACCGACAACCTCGTCCGCACCCCCGCACTGGGCCGCGCGCTCGCGGCCGACCTCGGCGGCGCCCGCGCCTGCCTGATGCCCGGACACGGCCTGGCGGCGGTCGGCCGCGACACCGCCCACGCGGTCATGTACGCGATCCTGCTCGAACGGGCCTGCCGGACCCAGCTCACCGCCCGGGCCGCGGGCGAGCTCCGGCACTGGACCGGCCACCAGGAATGCCTGGAGAAGGACGCGGTGGCCTGGCCCGACAGTCAGATCGACGCCGGATGGCAGTACTGGCAACGCCGTGCCGCACTCCTCCCGGCCCGCTGACCCTCACCGGAACGCCCACGCGAAAGGAACCCGGCCCGTGGAACCCCACACCGCCCCGATACCGACCCTGCTGACGACGCCCGCAGTCGGGACCGCCGCCGCCCCCGGCACGGGCGTCCCCGGCGGCCGCCGGCGCGCCGGTACCTGGGCCGTCGCCGGCGCCTTCTGGGCCGTCACGGCCGGGACGACGGTGCCCACACCCCTCTACCCGCTGTACGAGCGCGCCTTCGGCTTCTCTCCGTTCGCCGTGACCGTGGCCTTCGCGGTCTACGCGTTGGCCGTGGTCGCGGGACTGCTGGCACTCGGTGGACTCTCCGACCGGTACGGCCGCCGCCCGGTTGCCGCCGCGGCGCTGCTCACCGCCCTGGCCGCCGCCGTCGTGTTCCTGCTCGCCGAGAACCTGACGGCCCTGCTGGTCGGACGGGTGCTGTCCGGGCTGGCCGCCGCGCTCATCACCGGGACCGCCACCGCCCACCTGGCGGAACTGGCGCCCGCCGGCGGCCGGTTCCGTGCCGGGCGGCGGGCGCTCGCCGCGAACATGGGCGGCCTGGCCTGCGGCCCGCTGCTCGCGGCCGTGCTCGCCGACACCACCGCCTGGCCGCTGCGAACCGTCTGGGCGGTCGCCGCGGCCCTGCTGCTGGCAGCGCTGGCCGCACTCACCGTGGCTCCCGAGACCGTGACGCCGGGGGAGCGGGGAACCGGTTCGGCGGCCCGCGGGCCCCGTGTGCCCACGGCGATCCGCACGGAGTTCCGGCGCGCCGTGCTGGCCGCGGGCGCGGGGTTCGCCGTCCTCGGCGTGCTCACCGCGGTGACCGGGCTGTTCCTGGCCGAAGTCGTGCACCTCCACAGCCACCTGGCGGCCGCGGCAACCGTCTCCCTCGCTTTCGCCTGCACCGGTACGGGCCAGCTCCTGGCCGCACGGCTGGGCCGCGCCGCCCTGCCCGCGGCGTGCGTCGGGCTGATCGTCGCGGCCGGGCTGATCGCCGCCGCCGTGGCGGCCGCCTCCCTCCTGCCGCTTCTCGGCGCGGCGTTGACGGCCGGCCTGTCGACCGGTGTCGCGGTCGGCCACGGAATCGCGCTCATCGGCACGCGTACTCCGCCCGAGACCCGCAGCCGTACCGTCTCGGCCTTCTTCGCCGTCCTGTACACCATGCTGGCCCTGCCGGCCGTCGGCGTCGGCGCGCTGATCGGCGCCGTCGGACTGCGCACCGCCGCCGGCGTCTTCGCCGCCGCGGTCGCCGTCCTGGCCTCCGCCGTCCTCCTGGCCCAGCAGCGACCCGCCCGTCGGTGACTCCCCGGAGACCGGGCCGGGCCGCCGTCCCCGGAAGGCGCAGGCGGAGAATCCGGACGCCCGGCCGGCAGGACCGGTGGGGGAGGGGCGGGCCGTCGGGCCGTCAGCCGGTGGCGCGCTGGGCCCGGTGGGCGGCGACCCGCACCCGGGTGGCGCAGCGCGGGGTGCAGAAGCGCTGCGGGGTGCGGCGGCCGGTGTCGATGAAGAACCGGTCGCAGTCGGGGGCGGCGCACTCGCCCCAGGCGCAGGTGCCGCGTTCGCTGAGCCACAGGCCGAGGGCCAGCGCGGAGGTGGAGAGCAGCCAGTGGGTGAGGCCGGCGGCCGGGGGCGCCTGGGTGTGCATCGACCAGGGGCGGCCGGGGAGGCGGACGAGGCGGGGGCGGGCCGGGTAGTGGTCGAGCAGGGCGTTGATCGCCTCGGCCGCCTCGTCCTCGTCGTGGAGGGCGAGGATGCCGATCAGCGGGGCGGTGGCCCCGAGCAGCTCGCGGGCGTCGGCTTCGGTGAGGCGGAAGGGCGGGCCTCCGTGGCGTTCCAGGAGGGCTTGCAGGTCGGCGGCGCCCGCTTCGGGGTCGGCGCGGACGGTGTTCGCGAGCTCGGTGACGAAGTGGAGGCCGCGGGGGTTGCCGCCGTCGTGGTCCTGGGTCATGGGTGTGCCCCTTCCGATCGTTTGCCCACCCCATGGTAACGTCGAAAATCAAAATTAGGCGTTACGAAGGAGTGGCATGCGATTCCCGGCAACGACGCCCGTCCTGATCGTCGGCGCAGGCCCGGTCGGCCTGACCATGTCGCTCCTGCTCTCCGGGTACGGCGTGCCGCACCTGCTCGTCGAGGCGCACCAGGGCACCTCCCGCCACCCCAAGGCCCGTGGCGTGTCCGCGCGTTCGATGGAGATCTTCCGCAGGCTCGGCCTGGAGGCCGACATCCGGCAGGCCGGGCTCCCGGCCTCGCACGTCTTCTTCTACCGCGGCCGCGACCTCGTCGACCCGGACTTCGTACGCACCGGCGTGGCCGCCGCCCCGGACGGCGGCGCCGAGCGCACCCCGTCGCCGGGGCTCATCTGCTCGCAGGACGCCCTGGAAGCCGTGCTGCTGCGCCGGGCCCGTGAACTCGCCCCGGACGGCGTGCGGTTCGCCACCCGGCTGCTCTCGTTCACCGAGTTCACCGAACCCGCCGCTGCCGGCGCATCCGCAGGCGGCGGCGGGGGCGTGCACGCGGTGCTGGAGGACCGGGCCACCGGCGACCGGCACGCCGTGCGCGCCGACTGGCTGATCGGCTGCGACGGCGCGGCGAGCACCGTCCGCACCGGCGCCGGGATCGCCATGGCAGGGCCGACCGGCCTCGGCCACTTCCTCAGCATCCGCTTCGAGGCGCCGCTCGGCGAGGTCGTCGCCGACCGGGCCAGCGCGTCCTACTTCCTCACCGAGCCCGGCCGCGGCGGCTTCCTGGCCGTGGACAACGACCGGCACTGGATCTACCAGCACCCCTACGACCCCGGGCGCGCCGACCTCGCCGACCTCCTCGGCGACCACCGGCAGCTGGCCCGGCTGGTGCGCGACGCCGCCGGACTGCCCGATCTCGACGTCACCGTCCGGGACACCCAGACCTGGCGGCTGGACGCCCAACTCGCCGACACCTACCGCCGGTCACGGGTCCTGATCGCGGGCGACGCCGCCCATGTGACGCCCCCCACCGGCGGGCACGGCATGAACACCGGCATCGGCGACGCCGACAACCTGGCCTGGAAGCTCGCCGCGGTCGTGGCCGGGTCGGCCGGCGAAGCGCTGCTGGACACCTACCAGGCCGAGCGCCGCCCCGTCGCCCGGCAGGTCATCGACCTGTCCCTCGCCAACTCCCGCGCCCGCACCGGCTACCGGATCGACGACGAGCTGCTGCTCACCGCGGCCTACCGCTCCACCGCCGTCCACACCGACCCCGACGCCCCCGCCCGCCCGCCGCTGGACCCGGACGGCGAGCACCCCGACGGCGGGCCCGGCGGGCGCCTCCCGCACCTGCGCCCGTCCGGACTCCCGGGGGCGGCATCGACGATCGACCTCGTCGGCCCCGGCTTCACCCTGCTCACGGCCGCCGGCGACCCCGCCTGGCGACACCAGGCCGACACCGCCGCGGCGGCGGGCCTGCCCGTCGTGCTGCGGGCGCTGCCCGCCGCCGACTGGCCCGGCCTCTCCGGCCTCCCCGCCACCGGCGCGCTCCTCACCCGCCCCGACGGCCACATCGCCTGGCAGGCGCCCCACCCGCCCACCGCCGACGCCGAGTTGCGGGAAGTCCTGCGGCGGATCCTGTCGGCGTAGGCGGCCGGCCCGACACCACCAGCCGGGCCCGTCACCAGAGGCCGGCGGAGCACGACCGCTTCACGGTCGACGGCGACCCGCGCGGGTACGTCCGCCGGCAGTACCGGCTCTGGCGGGGCGTCAGGCCGTAGAGGGCCCCGGCTCCAGCAACTGGTCCAGCACCCGGCCGAAGACCAGGCGCCCGGCGCGGGCCACGAGCGGGTCGAGCAGCGCGGGCAGGCGCGCGACCCGGAGCTCCTCCGTCCAGGTCACCTCGGACCAGGCGGCCGCCCCGGTCTCCCCGGCCCGCCCGGCGTCCTGGCCGGGGGCCCGCACGCGCAGTTCGGCCCAGCCGAGCACCAGTCGGCCCCGCTTCTCCAGCCGGCACAGCCCGTCGCGCCCGGGTGCGGGGGCGGTCAGGCCGACGATCTCCATCGGGTCGTCGAACCGGAACGGCCCGATGACCGTCCGGGCCAGGATGGCGTCCCCCGCCCGCCCGCCACCGCCCCGCACCACGGTGACCCGGGTGAACGGCACCCGGTCCCCGTGCCGGGGCCAGGCGGTCAGCCGCTCCCAGCAGACGGCCGGGGGCAGGGGCGAACGGCGGGTCAGGACGAAGCGGGCCATGCCTCACCCTAGGGCGTGTCCGACCATTCCCGCCGGGCGTGCGACGTCTGGGCACGCACCTCGCCGCGTTGTCGTCGGTCGCCGATACTCCGCATGGACTCCCTCCTCCGCCTTGCGATGCACGCACCCAGACGCCGCACGCTGATCCGACGCGAATGGTCGGACACGCCCTGCTCCCGCGGGCAGCACGTCACGGCGGGGGCGTGCCGCCGAGGAGGGGGGCGAGGGCGAACAGGTCGGACGGGGCGGCGTCGTCGGGGAGCAGGACGACCAGCGGGGGGCGGGCGGGCGGGCCGAGCCGGGCGACCTCGTAGGCGGTGACGCCGCTGCCGGGCGCGGCGACCAGGGCGACCGGGGCCGGGGACTCCAGCAGCGGGGCCAGGACCGGGCGGTAGGCGGCCGGTGACGGCGGGCCGGCGGCCGGGCGGAGCACGCCGAGGGCCTGCGGCCCCGGCCAGCCGCGCGCGGTGCCGGGGTAGCGGGTGTGCGGGGCGTCGGGCGGGGGCAGCAGCAGCACCCAGCCCGCGCCGGGGCGGGCGGCCCGGCGCAGCACCTCCAGCCGGACGGCCGGGCCGTCCCCCGGCGCGTCCGGCGCGTCCGGCTCGTCCGGGGCCGGCGGGTGGTCGGCGGGCCCGCCGGGTCGGGGCGCGGGGTGTCCGGCGAGGGTGGAGCGCAGCACCTCGGAGGTGCTGAGGCCGCTCGGCAGGTCGGGGAAGGTGCGCAGCAGGTGGGCGCTCTGGCTGAGGAGTTCGACGGCGTCCCGGTCGGCCAGCAGGGCGCGGTCGTGGGTGGTGGTGAGGACGAGTCCGCCGGTGGCGTCGTAGTGGGCGGCGAGGGTGATCGGGTACGAGGTGAAGGTGCCGGCCGGTACGGGGTTCTCGACGTGGATGCCGTGCGCGGCCAGGTCGGTCTCCAGCCGCAGGTGGTGCGGGGCGGTCGGCTGGTGTTCCAGGACGACCAGGCTGTGCGGCCGCTGCCCGCGCGGGGTGGCGCTCCAGCGGTGGGCCTGTCCGGGCGAGACCCACTCGTAGGCGGCGAGGTCGAGCACGCCGTCGCGCAGGGCGGCGAGCAGTTGCGGCACCGTCGTGCTCGGGTGCACCCGGACGGAGATCGGCAGCGGGTTGCGCAGCGCGCCGGGCAGCCGGTCGATGCCGTCCAGCGGGATGCCCCGCCCGGAGACCGTCACCGCGAAGCCGACCCGGACCGCCCGGGCCGGCCGGCGCTGCTCGTGGGACTGCGCCGCGCGGTAGAGCAGCAGTGCCCAGGCGGCCTGGAGGGCGCTGCTCTCGCCCGCCCCCCAGGCGGCCGCCCAGCCGCGCAGCCGGACCGCCTCGTACGGGGTGAGTCGGCGCCGGGCGCGTCCGGCGCCGCGCCGGGTCGGGTCGGGGGCGAGCGGGAGGACGGCGCCGGCGGCGGTCCGGGTGGCCCAGAACTGCCGGGCGGCGTCGGTCCCCTGGGCGTCGAGCCAGCGGGCGTGGTCGCGGACGTCGGGGCGGCGCTCGCCGCCGGGCAGGACGCCGCCGGTCAGGTAGGCGCGGTAGAAGGCCTGGAGGAGCAGCCGCACGCTCCAGCCGTCGAGCATCGCGTGGTGGTAGGTGAGCAGGACCCGGGTGACCGGCCCGTCGTCCTGGTCCTGCGGGCCGGAGTCGAGCAGGGTGGCGCGCAGCAGGGCGGGTCGGCGCAGGTCGAAGCCGCGGTGCCGGTCGGCTTCCAGCAGGTCGTCCCAGCCGACCGCGCCGTGCGGGTGCCGGGTGACGTCGGGGACGGCCCGTTCGTGCAGCACCAGCCAGGGGTCGCCGGCGGTGTCGTCCCAGTCGAAGGCGGCGCGCAGCACCGTCTCGTGGTCGAACACGGACTGCCAGGCGGCGGTGAACCGGTCGGTGTCCAGCGGCCCGTGCCAGTTCCAGGACAGCTGCTCGACGTGCCGCCCGCCGTGGTCGGCGCGCCCGATGACCTGGCGCAGCATCTCCCGCTGCAGCGCGCTGGTCGGCACCGTGACGGGCTCCGGCGGGTGCGCCAGCGCCTCCCGCAGCCGCTCCACGAGTTCGGCGGCGCGCCCGGACGGTCCGGCGGCGATGCCGACGAACAGGCGCCGGAGGCCGTCCCGGCGGTCCTCGACCAGGACGGCGCGCAGCCGCGCTCCGGCGGCGAGGGCGCGTCCGAGGTCGGCCAGGACCCGGTCGAGTCCGTCGGGGCCGTCCACCGTGCGCTCCCAGAGCGCGTCCGCCCGGTCCTGGGGAGCGGGGCCGGCCGCGTCGACGGCGCGCAGGGCGGCGCGCAGCACGTCGGCCTCGTACGTCTGCTGCAGCTCGACCAGCAGGAACTCCGGGGGCCGGCCGGCTCCGCGCGGCTGCGGCGGCCGCCACCGGCGGGTGGCGGTGCGGGCCAGCGCGGCGTTGACCGCCCCGGCGTCGAGCCGTCTCGGCGGGCGGGCGGCGGGCAGGCAGGGCTCGGGCGACGGGGCGCCGGCCACCAGCAGGGTGACGGGTGCGCTGGAGAAGTGACGGTTCGTCATCGCTGATCAGCGGGCACCGGAGCCCGGTTCCTTCCCGTGGGCCGGCCAGGGTTGCGCCGGGGTTACTGGGTGGCGAGGCCGCCGCAGACGTTCAGCGCCTGGGCGGTGATGCTGGCGGCGGTCGGGGAGGTGAGGTAGCCGGCCAGCGAGGCGACCTCCTCCGGGGTGGTGTAGCGGCCGAGCGGGATGTGCGTCTGGAAGTGCTGGTGGATGGTCTCGGGGGTGGTGTTGTACGCGGTGGCGTACTCGTGGTGGATCCGGGTGGTGTGCGGGGTGTGCACGTAGCCCGGGCAGATGGCGTTGACGGTGGTGCCGGTCGGGGCCAGTTCCTTGGCGAGTGCCCGGGTGAAGCCGATCACGGCGTGCTTGCTCGCGGTGTACGGGGCGCCGAGGGTGACGGCCTGCTTCCCGGCGGTGGAGGCGATGTTGATGATCCGCGGGTGCGCGGTGCCGGTGAGGTGGCCATGCTTGAGGGTCTCCCGGGTGACCAGGAAGACGGCGTTCAGGTTGGTGTCGATGACGTCGTACCAGAGCTCGTCCGTGGTGGTGGCGATCGGCCCGCCGCCGGTGCGGCCGGCGTTGTTGACCAGCACGGTGATCGGGCCGTGCTCGGCCACCACGTGCCGGATCAGCGCGCTGACCTGGGTGGGGTCGCGCACGTCGCAGGTGGTGCCGTCGGCCCGGTGGCCCTCGCCGCGCAGGGTGGCCAGCGCGTCGGTGATGTGCGGGCCGGTGCGGGCGCAGATGAAGAGTCGGTGGCCGCGGCTGCCCAGCTCGCGGGCGATGGCGAGGCCGATCCCGCGGGTGCCGCCGGTGATCAGGGCGAGGGGTTGCTCGGGTGCGGTGGTCATGGCGGGTCCTGGGGGTGAGGGCGGGCTGGGAGCTCGGGCCGGTGGTGGGTGGTCGGTGGTCGGGGTCGGGGGTCGGTGGGGTGGTCGGGGCGGGAGCTCAGGCCGGGTAGAGGTTGTAGGTGGTCGGGTGGGCCGTGGTCGGGGTGTTGAGGGTGGGGTCGAGGGTGAGGATCGCGTGGTGCACGTGTTGCAGGTGCGGGGAGGGCTGGATGCCGAGCTCGGTGGTGAGGCGGTGGCGCAGGTGGTGGTAGGTGGCGAGGGCGGTGGTCTGCCGGCCGGCCCGGTAGAGCGCGACCATGGCCTGGGCGTGCAGGCCCTCGTGGTGCGGGTGTTGGTGGGTGAGGTGGGTGAGTTCGGGGATGAGCTCGTTGTGCCGGCCGAGCCGCAGGTCGGTGTCGATGCGGCGTTCCAGGGTGATCAGGCGGCTCTCCTCCAGGCGCATGATCTCGATGGCGAGGATCGGTCCGGGCCGCACGTCGACCAGGGCCGGGCCGTGCCAGAGCGCGAGGGCCTGCCGGAAGTGGGTGGCGGCCTGGTGGTCGTGGCCGTGGTTGAAGGCGTGCTGCCCCTGGGTGGTGAGCAGGCTGTAGGTGTGGACGTCGAGGTTGTCCGGGTGGGTGGTGAGCTGGTAGCCGCCGTGCCGGGTGGTCAGGATGTCCTTGGCGGTGATGTGCGGGGTCGGCCCGAGGCCCTGGGTGATCCGGCGGCGCAGTTGCAGGATGTACGTCTGCATGGTGGTGAGCGCCTGTCTGGGCGGGTCGTCGCCCCAGATCTCCTCGATCAGGGTGGCGGTGGGCAGGATGCGGTTCGGGTAGAGCGCGAGGAGGGCCAGGATCTGGCGCTGCTTGGCGGCGGTGGGGACGACGGAGATGCCGTTGAGGTCGGCGGTGAGGGGGCCGAGGACCTTGAGGTGCATGGCGGTTCTCCTCTCGGGCGCGGGGCGTCCGCTCGGGTGGGCGTCATTCGGCTGCTTGTTCGGGTCGACGGAATGGTGGGGCGGACGCGTCGCACCCTAGTTGGGCCGGGGGGTGGGGGCCGGATTCCTCAAGTGCCCGTCGAGCGCGGTTCCGGGCGCTCTGGTGGGGGGCCTCCGGGCGGCGCGGCGCGGCGGGCCGGTGCCGCGGGCGGGCGCTCGACGGTGTGACGGGCGGGGCGCCCGGCGCGGACGGGGCCCGGGAACGTACGATCGGCGAATGGCTGACATGACGGAAACCACGCCAGGCTGGCTCGCCCCCGAGGAGCTGGAGACCACCCGCGCCAAGATGCCGATCCTGTACGTCGAGGCCGTGCCGGTCCGCGTCGACGACGCCGGCGAGGTCACCCAGATCGGTCTCCTGCTGCGGATCGGACCGGACGGGACGGTCAGCCGCACGCTGGTCTCCGGCCGGGTGCTGCACCACGAGCGGATCCGGGACGCCCTGCTGCGGCACCTGGAGAAGGACCTCGGCCCGGTGGCGCTGCCCCGGATCCCGGCCTCGTTGCAACCGTTCACGGTCGCCGAGTACTTCCCGACCCTGGGGATCACGGAGTTCCACGACCCGCGCCAGCACGCGGTGTCGCTGGCGTACGTCGTGCCGGTGTCCGGCGACTGCCGGCCGCGTCAGGACGCGCTCGACCTGGTCTGGTTCAGCCCGCAGGAGGCGGCCTCCCCGCTGGTGCAGCAGGACATGCCCGGCGGTCAGGGGGCGCTGCTCAAGCGGGCCCTGGCGCACGTCGGCTGCCTGAGCTGAGCACTCCGGCCGGGGCCCGCACCGGGTGAGGTGCGGGCCCCGGCCGGGAGCCGGTGAGGGGGTCGGTCAGGGAGCCGGTCAGGCCCCGGCGGACGCCAGCCGGGCGGTGCGCCGGGCGGTCTCCTCGACCGGGTCCAGCACCGGCACGGCCGCCAGCAGGCCCTTGGTGTACGCGTGCTGGGGGGAGTCGTACACGGCGTCGGCGTCGCCGTGCTCCACGATCCGCCCGGCCCGCATCACCGCGACCCGGTCGCTCACCTGCCGGACCACGGCCAGGTCGTGGGCGATGAAGACCAGCGCGAGTCCGAGGTCGCGCTGCAACTCGCCGAGCAACGCGACCACCTGGGCCTGGGTGGTGACGTCCAGCGCGGAGACCGGCTCGTCGCAGACGATCAGTCGCGGCTGCGGTGCGAGCGCCCGGGCGATGCCGACCCGCTGGCGCTGTCCGCCGGAGAACTCGTGCGGGTAGCGGTGGTACCAGTCGGCGTCGAGGCCCACCCGTTCGAGGAGCTCGCCGACCCGGGCGCGGATGCGGCGCTCGTCGCTCTCACCGGCGATCCGCAGCGGGTCGGCGATGGACTCCCCGATGCTGCGGCGCGGGTTGAGCGAGGACACCGGGTCCTGGAAGACCATCTGCAACTCCCCCCGGAGCGGGCGCAGTTCCTTCTCCCCGAGCGCTCCGATGTCCCGGCCGCGGTAGTGGAGCCGGCCGCCGGTCGGCTCCAGCAGCCGGACCAGCATCCGCCCGAGCGTGGTCTTGCCGGAGCCGGACTCGCCGACGATGCCCAGGGTCTCGCCCGCCCGCACGGTGAGCGAGACGCCGTCCACGGCGGCCACGGGGGCCGCGCGGCGGGTGAGGCCGCCGCGGGCGGCGAACTCCCGGCGCAGGTCGGTGGCTTCGAGCAGGACGTCGCCGTCGGTGCGCTCGGCGGCTCCGTCTGCGGCGGCGCCTCCGGCAGGCCCGGCAGGCCCGGCAGGCCCGGTCGGAGCCCCCGGTGCGCCCGGAGCGTCGACCCGGGGCACCGCCGACAGCAGCGCGCGGGTGTACGGCTCGCGCGGTGCGCCCAGCACCTCGGTGACCGGGCCGTGTTCCACCGCCCGGCCGTCCTTCATCACCAGCACCCGGTCGACGCTCCCGGCGACCACCCCCAGGTCGTGGGTGACCAGGACCAGCCCGGCCCCGGTCTCGGCCCGCAACTCGTGCAGCAGGTCGAGGATCTGGGCCTGGACGGTGACGTCCAGCGCGGTCGTGGGCTCGTCGGCGACCAGCAGCCGCGGCTCACAGGCCAGGGCCATCGCGATCAGCACCCGCTGGCGCATGCCGCCGCTGAACTCGTGCGGGCGCGACCGCGCGCGCCGTGCCGGATCGGGGATGCCGACGCGGCCGAGCACCTCGACGGCCCGGGCCCTGGCGGCCCGGCGGGAGACGGCCCGGTGGACCCGTACGACCTCGGCGATCTGGTCGCCCACGGCGTAGTACGGGTCGAGGGCGGAGAGCGGGTCCTGGAACACCATGGCGGCCAACCCGCCGCGCAGCCGCCGCAGTTCGTCGCCCTCGGCGGTGACGGCGTCGACGCCGGCGACCCGGACGGAGCCGCCGACCCGGGCGCCGGTGCCGCGGTGCAGGCCGAGCAGTCCGTAGGCGACGGTGCTCTTGCCCGATCCGGACTCGCCGACGATGCCGAGCGCCTGCCCGGCCTCCAGGGTGAAGCCCACGCCGTCGACGGCGCGCACGTGCCCGTCGCCGACCGGGAAGTCGACGACCAGGTCCCGGACGTCGACCAGGGGAGGAGTCAGGGGTTCGGCGCTCACGTCAGGACCACCCTTCGATCGGTCACCGCGTAGAGCACGTCCGCGACGACGTTGGCGAGGACCACGGCGAACCCGGTGACGAGGGTGAGGCCGACGACGGTCGGCAGGTCGATCAGGCTGACCGAGCTGACCAGCAGCTTGCCGAGCCCCGGGAGCCCGAACAGCGACTCGGTCAGCACGGCGGACCCGAACATCGTCCCGAGGTCCATGGCGGTGAGCGCGATCACCGGGGTGAGCGCGCCGCGCAGCGCGTGCCTGGTCACCAGGCGCCGCTCGCTGACGCCGTACGCCCGGAAGGTCCGGATGTGGTCGTCGGCGAGGATCTCCAGCATGGACGAGCGGGTCAGCCGGGCGTACTTGGCGGACTCGATGAGCGCGAGCGAGACCCAGGGCAGCAGCAGGCCCCAGAACCACTGCTGCGGGTCCTCGGTGAGCGGTACGTAGCTCGGGAACGGCAGCCACTGGAGCTGGGCGCACAGGACGATGAGCAGCACCAGGCCGATGACGAAGACCGGGATGGAGTTGCCGGCCAGCGTCAGCGCGGTCAGCAGCCGCTCGCTGAGCCGGCCCCGGCGCAGCGCGGAGAGCAGCCCGGTGCCGACCCCGAGGGCCAGCCAGAGCACCATCGCGCCGAGCGCCAGCGAGGCCGTCACCGGGAGCCGGGCGGCGATCATGTCGGTGACCTGCTCGCCGCTGCGGTAGGAGACGCCCAGGCACGGCGCCGGGCAGTGCAGCAGGCCCGTCCCGGCGCTGAAGTCGCGGCCGGCGACGACGCCCTGGAGGAAGTGGGCGTACTGGAGGTGGACCGGTGCGTCGAGGCCGAGCCGTTCGCGCACCTGGAGGACCTGGGCGGGGCTGCACTTCTCGCCGCAGGCCAGCTGGGCGGGGTCGCCGGGGGCGATGTAGAAGACCGCGTAGACGATCAGCGAGATGGCGAGCAGGACGCCGACCATGCCGATGGCCCTGCGGAGCAGGAAGCGGGTCATGCGGGGGCCTCCTCGGCGGCGGTGGCGGCCGACGGGCCGGGGCGGGCGGGCTCCGGCGAGCCGCTGCCCGGCGATGCGGTGCCCGACGCGTCGGTGCCCGACGAGCCGGCGCCGCGCGCCGTCCCGACCCGCAGCCGGGAGGCCGCGCGGGGGTCGAGCTCGGTGCGGACGGCGTCGCCGAGCACGGTGAAGGCGAGCACCGTGGCGAACAGCAGTGCGGACGGGAGCAGCACGTACGTCGGGTCGGCGCGGAACCAGGTGGTCGCGCCGGAGAGCATCTGGCCCCACGACGAGGTCGGCGGCTTGACGCCCACGCCGAGGAAGGACAGCCCGGCCTCGGAGATCACGTTGGACGGCAGCAGCACCGCGGCGTAGGTGATGACCGGCGCGGCCAGGGACGGCAGCAGCTCCCGGCGGGCGATCCGCCACCGGGTGGCGCCGGCGAGCCGGGCCGCGGCCACGTAGTCGAGCTGGCGGAGGCTGAGCGTCTGCGCCCGGACCAGCCGGGCGGTGCCGGCCCAGCCGAGCAGCCCGATGACCAGGGTCAGCAGGAGCGGGCGGGGGAAGTCGGAGGGCACGACGGCCATCAGCGAGATGGCGAAGACCAGCGAGGGCAGCGCGAGCATCACCTCGGTGGTGTTGCCGATCAGCTGGTCGAGCAGCCGGCTGCCGAGGCCCGCGGCGAGGCCGAGCAGGACGCCGATGGCGACCTGGACGAGGGTGGCGCCGACGGCGACGAGCAGCGAGATCCGGGCGCCGTGGACCAGCCGGGCGAACACGTCGCGCCCGGTTCCGGGTTCGACACCGAGCCAGTGCTCGGCGCTGACGCCGCCGAAGGAGCCGGTGGGCACCCCGCCGGCCGCCGAGTCGAGCAGGTCGTTGTGGTAGCTGGTGGGGTCCTGCCCTTCGAGCGCGCTGAGCAGCGGTGCCGCTGCCGCGATCAGGGCGAGCAGGACGATGACGAGGCCGGCGGCGAGGACGGCGCGCCGCGCGAGCAGCCGCCGCCACACCGTCCGGCCCCCGGCGGCCGGGGAGGCCGCGAGGGCCTCCCCGGCCCGGGGTTCCTGTGGAGCCATGGTTGTCTGACCGATCCGTCCGATCCCGTCCGCTACTTGACCGCGACCTGGGAGATGTCGAGCACGCCGGTCCAGTCGCTGATGACGATGTTGCGGACGTCCTTGCCCGACAGCCGCTTGTAGACGGGGTGGAACAGCGGGACGGTCAGGGCCTGGTCGCCGATCCGCTTGTCCAGGGCGCCCCAGCGCTTGGCCGCCTCGGCGTGGTCGGTGATCTTGTTGATCTGGTCGATCTCGTCGTTCACCGACGGGTCGTCCAGCTGCGCGGAGTTGAAGTTGTAGCCGTCGGTGACGATCTGCCGGCCGTCGAAGATCGGCGCGAGGAACGGGCCGCCGGAGGGCCAGTCGGCGCCCCAGCCGGAGAGGAAGAGCCCGGGTTCGGTGCTGACGGTGTGGATCGTCTTGGAGTACCTGGTGGAGTCCAGGGCGTCGAGCTGGACGGTGATCCCGGCCGCCTTCAGGCCGTCCTGGACGGCGGTGGCCAGGTTCGGGCCGTAGCCCTTGCCCGATTCGGTGGAGTGGGTGAGCGTGATGGTCAGGCCGTCCGGGTAGCCGGCCTCCTTCAGCAGCTCCTTGGCCTTCTCCGGGTTGCCGGTGGCACCGGCCGGGAACGGGTCGTAGGGCGTGTACCCGAAGGTCTCCTGGGCGGGCAGGTAGGTGGTGGCGGCCTCGGCGAGCGAGGAGCCGCCGGCGGCGTTGACGACCGAGGTGCGGTTGAGCGCGTAGGCGACGGCCTGCCGGACCTTGGGGTTGTCGAAGGGCTTGACCTTGGGGTTGAACGCCAGGTAGTTGACGTAGCCGAAGTGGCCGGTGCCGACGCGGGCGGCGAGCGCCTTGTCGTCCTTCACCTGGGCGAGCTCGGAGGGGCCGAGGTTGGTGTCGGTGGTGACGGCGGCCGCGTCGGCGCCGGTGCCGGCGGAGAGCCGCTGGTTGATCACCGCCGGGTCGAGCCCGGACTGCACGTCGACGGTGTCCGGGTACGCCTTGCGCTGGTCGTCGTTGGCCGCGGACCAGTTGGGGTTGCGCTTGAGGACGAGGTGTGCGCCGTCGTTCTCGTTCTTGACGACCTGGTAGGGGCCGGAGGAGACGGGGTGCTCCTGGTACTTCGTCCCGGTGTCCTTGGCCTTCGGGACGGGGGCGAACTGTGTCTGGGTGGCCAGGTACGGGAAGTCGCCCTCGGGCTTGTTGAGGCGGAAGGTGATGGTCTTCTCGTCCGGCGTCTCGATCGCGTCCAGACCGCGGCCGTCCTTGTACGGGCCCTGGTAGTCGGCGGCGCCGACCAGCCAGTCCCTCAGGAATGGCGCCCCGCCGGAGAGTTCGGGGGCGAATGACCTTTCGATGCCGTACTTGATATCGGCGGTGGTGATCGCCGAGCCGTCCTCGTACTTCAGGCCGTCCTTGAGGTGGTACGTCCACACCGTCGCGCCCTCCGAGGGGGTGCCGGTGTCGGTGGCGAGGTCGGGGACGACCTTGGTGCCGGCCGCGCCGTCGGCCCGGTTGCGGGTGGTGAGGGTGCGGAAGACCAGGGAGGGCACGTTGCCGCCGCCGGAGGTGTAGAGCCGTGCGGGGTCGAACTGGTCCTGCGGGTTCTGGTTGAGGACGGTGAGGGTGCCGCCCTGCTGCGGCGCGGCGTCCTTGCCGGTGCTTCCACCGCCGTCGCCCTTCGGTCCGCACGCCGCCACTCCGACGGCGAGGGCGACGGTGACGGTCGCCGCGGCGAGGCGGCGGGGGGTGAAGGTGGTTCGAGACATCGGAAAGGGGGCCTTTCGCTACCGATGGTGTACGGAGGAAGGCGGGCGACAGTGAGGCCGTGAGGAGAGTGAGCGGCACCGCGCCCGCAGGAAGGGGCGACGTCCCGGGGCGGCGATCACCGCTACGCGTCGGGACAGGCGGATTCAGCGACAGAGATTGTCGGAAACGCAGTGCGCGGCCACGCCGATCAGCGCCAGCTCAATGGCGGCGCACTCGATCGGGTGACGGTCAGACATGCCGAGAAGACTGTATGACTTTAAGCGGAATGTCAAAACTCCGGATAGCATCCGGCCGCCACGGGAACCCCGGGAACGGATTACGGCCCGGGCGCCGGGAGATCGCGCGGATGCCGGGGGGAAACCGGGGGCCGTGCCCGCCGGACCGGCGGGCACGACATCACCCGAGTGGGTGCCGCGACCCTGCGGGGCGCCGGAGCCCCGAAGGCCCGGAACCGCCCGCCGGGCGGCCGTCCGGGGCCCTCGCGCACCTCCGTGTGCGGGTTGCCGCGCGCGGGCGCCTGCCCAACCATGGGTGAACGTGATCGGCGATCGCGCGCAGCGCGGCCGCCCTACCGAGCGGAGCCGGACGTGGCCCCTTACCTCGAAACCGATCAGGACGCCCTGGTGGCGAGCGCACTCGCCGGATTCGCCCGGGCCCACCCATCGCTCGTCGTCCACGACCCCGACCTCGGATTCGTCCGCGCCCGTGACCGGGCCCCCGGGCGCCGGGTCGGACTGCTCTCCGGCGGCGGCTCCGGGCACGAGCCCCTGCACGTCGGATTCGTCGGCCGGGGCATGCTCGACGCCGCCTGCCCGGGCCGGATCTTCGCCTCACCGCACAACCGGCAGATCTTCGAGGCCTCGCGCGCGGTCGCCGGCGAGGACGGCGTCCTGCACATCGTGAAGAACTACACCGGCGACCGGATCAACTTCGGCATCGCGGCCGAACGGCTGCACCGCCAGGGCATACCGTGCGCCAGGGTCCTGGTGGACGACGACCTCGCCTCCGAGTCCGAGTCCGTCGCCGCCGGCCGGCGCGGGACGGCGGCCACCGTCCTGGTGCAGAAGATCCTCGGAGCGGCCGCCGACCTCGGGCTCGGACTGGCGGAACTCTCCCTGCTGGGAGCCGAGTTGTCCGGGCGCTGCCGCAGCATCGCGGTGGCCGGCGCCGCACACACCTCCCCGGCCACCGGCCGGCCGGCCTTCGAGGTGTCGGACCGGACGGTCGAGTTCGGCGTCGGCATCCACGGCGAACGGGCCGAACTCTCCCTGGAGTGCGAACCGCTGGCCGTGCTGGTGGGCCGGATGGCGCTGCGCCTGCTGGAGGCGCTGCGCCCGGCCCGCGCCCCCCTGGTCGCGCTGGTCAACGGGCTGGGCGCGACCACCGGCCTGGAGCTGTACGCGGTCCTGTACGAACTGGCCGCCGTCCTGGACGCCGGCGGGCGCCGCCTGGCGCGCAGCCTGGTCGGCGACTACGTCACCGCCCTCGACATGCGGGGGTTCTCGATCACCCTGCTCGCCGCCGACGAACAGACGCTCGCGCTGCTCGACGCCCCCGCGTACACGGCGGCCTGGCCGGTCGCGCAATCGGCGCCGGCCCCCGGTCACCAGGAGGTCAGGAGATGACGGGCACGAAGGCCTTCGACGGCCTCTTCACGGCGGGCTGGATGCGGCGGTTCGCGGAGACCGTCGCGGTCACCGAGGAGGAGCTCACCCGGCTCGACCAGGCCGCCGGGGACGGCGACTTCGGCGTCAACCTGCTCACCGGAGTGCGGTGCGCCCTGGCCGCGCTGGACCGGCTGCCACCGGGGCGCCAGGCCGCGGCGGTACCGCTGGGCGCGGCGGCGGGCGCGTTCCTGGACGAGGTCGGCGGGACGAGCGGGCCGCTGTTCGGCCTGGTGCTCCAGGAGCTGGCGGCGGCCGTCGGCACCGGCCCGCTGACCGGCCCGGCCCTCGCCCGGGGAGCGACGGCGGCACTGGAGGCCGTCCAACGGGTGGGGGAGGCGCGGCCGGGTGACAAGACGCTCGTCGACGCCCTGCACCCGGCCGCACTGGCCCTGCGCGGCTGCACTCCCGATGCCCGCCCGGACGACTGCCTCGCGGCGGCCGCCGCCGCCGCCGCGGCGGGCGTCCGCCGGACCAGGGCCCTGCGGGCCCGCCGCGGCCGGGCCAGCTATCTCGGCGAACGGGCCTCGGGAGTGCCCGACCCGGGCGCCGTGGGCATCGCGCTGCTGTTCGCCTCGGCGCACGCGGTGCCGCGGACGCTGGACGGCGTGCTGCGCGACGACAGCGCTGCTGACCGCGCGTCCGCCGACACCGCGCCGACCGACGTCACGTCCACCGACGTCACGCCCGCCGACACCGCGTTCGGCGGGCCCGACCCGCTGTGCGGCCCCGAGCCGGCCCCCGCCGGACCGTGAGCGCCTGGCCGGTTCCCCGTCCGGCCTGCGCTCCGCCGGGTGCTGTTCGGCCGGGCGTTGCTCGGCCGGGGGCTGCTCGGCCGGGGGCTGCTCAGCTGGTGAGGGCGAGAGCGCTCCGGCGCCGGACCCAGTCGAGCAGTCCCGGCTCGCCCAGGGTGGCGACCCACAGGTCGACCGCCTCCCGCGCCTCGGCCGACGGGTGCGGTCCGACACCGATCACCCGCAGCCCCGCCAGGACGGCCGCGCGGATGCCGCAGAAGGTGTCCTCCACGGCGAGGCAGTCGGTGGGCTCGGCGCCGCAGAGCCGGGCGGCGGTCAGGTAGACGTCCGGTGCCGGCTTGGGCCCGATCCCCTCGGCCGGGACCACGATGTGCTCGAAGTGTTCGAGCAGTCCGGCGCCGCCGAGCCCGGCCTCGATCACGTCGCGCGGGCAGTTGCTGGCGACCGCCAGCGGGACGAACCCGCTGAGCCGGCCGACCAGTTCGGCCGCGCCCGGCATCGGGACCGGGTCGGCGTCGACGAGCGTCCGGAAGCTCGCCAGCAGCCGGTCGGTCAGCTCCGGTGCCAGCGAGGGGTCGCCGGCGGTCTCGGCCATCAGCCGCCCGCAGTCCGAGTAGTGCAGCCCGGCCGCGCGCGCCGTGAACTCCGGTCCGGCCGTGAGTCCGTAGCCCCGCAGCACCTCCGCACGGGCCTGGTGCCAGTGCGACTCGGTGTCCATCAGCGTGCCGTCGCAGTCGAAGACGACGGCTGCAGGGGTCCAGTCGTTGATTCTCTCCACGGTCATGCCTACGCCCTTCAGGTGGGATTGGCTCTGTGGGATTCGCCGGAGTGCGCGTCGGGACGAGGGGGGGGCGGCCACGGCCTGGGGCCGTCGCCGCTTGCCGACCTGTCCGGGGCCGGAATCTGGAGTGCGGCAAAACGACGCGCCTCGACGTCCGGGCCGGAGAAAACGACCCGGAACATAACGATCGCAACGTTACGATCGATATGTTTCGCGGTCAAACTTGGCGGCCCTAGATTTGCCGGGTCTTTACTTCAATAGCCCAACGACCCCACGGCGGTGATATGACCGTTCTGACGAATATGAAAAACGCACAAATGCTCGTACTCGGTGATGCCGACTTCCGGGAGGGGGGCGAACTCGGTGAACCGCACGGCCTTCATCCGGTACTCGACGGGGTGCGACAGCCGGCCCGCGCTCCGCAGTGCCGCGGCCTGCCGGGCCGCCTCCAGCAGCACCATGCCGGGCATGTGGTCGGATGGGTGGTCGAAGAAGAACGGGTGCGCCGGATCGGCCGGGCAGATCAGGAGCGGGCCGTCCGCCCACGAATGGTCGGCCGTACGCGTCACCAGTACGTCGGAGGGCAGGGCGACGCCGACCTCCGCCGGTGACGGGGGGTCGGGGGGCGGGCCGGAGTCCGCGGGATCCCCGGCCAGCGCGGTGCCGCGCAGAACCGGGTAGGCGGGCCGTTCGACGAAGCGCGTGCCGCCCTCGATCCGGGCGAACACCACGCCGCGCGCGGAGCATTCGACCCGCAGCCGCATGCCGGTGGGCCGGTGGTTTCCGGCCGAGGTCCGCAGGTCGTGCACCTGGGCCCGGCAGAGGACCGCCGCCGGGCCGTCGCCGCGCGGCTCGGTCGCCGGGTCGACCCGGCAGGACACGTCGGTGATCAGCAGGTGCGCGTCGGCCGGCACGCCGTAGTGGCGCAGCGGCAGGTAGATGCCCAGCTGACGGGCGGTCTCCACGGCGAGCAGCGGGTCGTGCCGGTCCCCGCGTCCGCGCGGGAAGGTGGGGTGGGAGCGGGGCCACTGGGCCGCCGCCTCGAAGCGGTCGCCGCCTCGGGCCCGGACGTCGGTCAGCAGCACCTCCGCCACGGCGGCGCGGTGGACCAGCTCACGGGGGACCGTGCGGGACCAGCTGAGCGGTCGGGCAGGATGCCGGGCCGCCGAGGAGGGGAGGAAATCCAGCATCTTCATATTTACAGAAAATATCAATCTCCTTGGTTTCGCATGTCGTCAGTTGGCGCTCCGGCCCGCGGATCACTACAGTGCGTGCGAAAAGCCGGGGTGATCTTGAAAAGGCAGAGGCGCGTGCAGAATCGGGCGGAGACGACACGGAGGTCAGTCCTCGAATCAGCTGCGCGATTGTTCGACGAACGCGGGTACGCGGGCACGAGCATCAGCGACATCAGCGCGGCCTCCGGCAGGACGAGCGGGGCCATCTACTTCCACTACACCAGCAAGGAGAACCTGGCCCGCGCCGTGATCGAAGCGCACTTCGCCACCTGGCCGGAGCTCGTCGCGCGCCACACCCGGACGCCGGTGCCGGCGCTGGAGCAACTCGTCCGGCTGAGCTTCGCGGTGGCGCGGGCCTTCCGCGACGACGTCGTGGTCAGGGCCGGCGCCCGGCTCTGGTCCGAGCGCGCGGCCATCGACGCCGACCTCCCGGTGCCGTTCGTGGGGTGGATCGACACCGTCCGCGTCCTGCTCGAACGGGCGGGCGGCGAGGGCGAGCTCGCCGCCCGGGTCGACCCGTCGACCGCGGCCCACGGCGTGATCTGCGCCTTCTTCGGGCTGCACACCGTCTCCGACGCGATCGACGGACGGCGCACCATCGAGGGGCGCCTGTGCGACCTGTGGGAACTGCTGCTGCCGGGGCTCCAGAAGAACCCCGACCCGGCCGCCCTGCTCGCCTCGGTCCGGCCCAGGCCGTCCGTGCGCGCCGACGGGTGGGGGCCCGCCGGGAATTGACGCGGAATCGACCCCCGGCCTGCCGGGAGGAGGCCACGCCGCCGGGCACCGGGCCCTAGCATGAATCACCACGTCCGGGGCCGGCGGTGAGCGGCGGAGAAGAGGCGTCAGGGCTATGGCAACGGTTCAATGGGCGGCCGGGCCGTCCGGTCAGGGGTCGGTCCAGGTACTGGAGTTCCTGTTCGCCTTCCTGCTCTCCGGCCTGATCGGGGTCGAGCGGCAGATCCGGCAGAAGTCCGCGGGCCTGCGGACGTACACGACGGTGGGCAGCGGCGCGGCGCTGTTCACCCTGGTGAGCAAGTACGGCTTCGCCGACGTGGTGAGCGCGGGCACCGTCGAGCTGGACCCGTCGCGGATGGCCGCGCAGATCGTGTCGGGGCTGGGCTTCATCGGCGCCGGGGTGATCTTCGTGCACCGGGGCTGGGTGCAGGGGCTGACGACGGCGGCGACGATCTGGCTCACCGCGGCGGTGGGCTCCGCCGCGGCCGCGGGCCTGCCGCTGCTCGCGGCGCTGACCGTCGCGGCGTACTTCCTCGCGTCCTACGCGATCAGGCCGCTGCTCAACCGCCTGCCCGCGCTGCACCGGCCGGCGGTCTCGTACCGCATCGTCTACCGCCCGGGCAGGGGGGTGCTGCGGGACGTGCTGGACCAGTGCACCCGGGCCGGATTCGCCGTCTTCGAGCTGCGCACGCTGTCCGGCACGGACGGGGAACTGCCCGGCGAGGCCACCGACAAGCCCGTCGAGATCGCCCTGTCGGTGCAGGGGCAGGGCGATGCCGGCGGGCTCACCGCGCAGATCGCGGCCGTGGCGGGCGTGCTGACCTGCGTCCGCGGCCGGTCCGACGAGGAGTGACGTCCCGGCCGCGGGGGGAGGGCGCGTCAGCGGACGCCGAGGGCCGGCAGGCGCTCCATGATCCGCTCCATGCCGCTGGTCCAGTTCGCCTCCAGGGCGGCGACGGCCTGCTCCACGTCGTCGTCGAGGAGGCACTGGGCGATCCGCTCGTGCTCCTCGGCGGCGCGTTCGAGGATCTCGTGGTCCCCGACGACCACCCGCTCGTAGCGGTGGAGGGTGAGTTTGAGCGAGTCGATCAGCTCGCGCAGCCGGGTGTTGGAGCAGCCGGAGAGCAACAGCGCGTGCCAGGCGTCGTCGTAGCGCTCTATGGTGCCGTGCGGGGCCTGGGGCGCGGAGAAGGCGCGGGCCTCCGCCAGCAGCCGGGGCGCGATGGCCGAGAGGTGCGCGCGGTCGGAGGTCCGCAGCGCCAGCGACTCCAGGGCGATCAGGATGGCCGTGAGGTCGAGGAACTCCTGCCGGCCGGTGGGTGCGAAGCGAAAGCCCTTGCCGCGCTCGCTGGTGATGATGCCTTCGCGCTCCAGACTGATCAGCGCCTCGCGCAACGGGGTGCGGCTGACGCCCAGTTCCTCCGCGAGGTGGACCTCGTTGATCGACTCGCCGGGGGTGAACCGGCCGTGGCCCAGCCGCTCCAGGAGTTCGTCCTTCACCTGTTCGCGCAGCGGACGCCGCTCGATCGCCATCGGGCTTTCCCTTCTTCCTCGGTCCGTAGCGTACCGGCCGGGCGACTGGTCAGGCGGTCCCGGCGCCGTCCACGGCGATGATCGCGCCGCTGACGAACGTGGAGGCGTCACTGGCGAGGAAGGCGACCGTCTGGGCGATGTCCCGAGGCTGGCCGATGCGGCCGAGCGGTCGGTCGGCGGCGTCGGCGTAGAAGGCGTCCGGGCTCTCGCCGAGCTGGCGGGCCTCCTCGGCGAGCATACCGGTGTTGGTGTCGCCGGGGCACACGCAGTTGACGCGGATGTTGTCGGGGCCGTGGTCGATGGCCATGGCCCGGGTCATGTTGACGACGGCGCCCTTGGAGGCGCAGTAGGAGACGGCCCGGCCGCCGCCCCGGATGCCCCAGCCGGAGCCGGTGTTGATGATGCTGCCGCCGCCGTTCGCGGCCATCAGCGGCACGACCAGCCCGCTGAGCAGCATGACGGAGCGGATGTTGACGGCCATCACCAGGTCCCAGTCGTCGTCGGTGATGTCGCAGACGGTGGACCGGCGGATGATCCCGGCGTTGTTGAACAGCACGTCGACGCCGCCGTGCAGGTCGACGGCGGTGCGTACGGCCCGCTCGCAGTCGGCGCGTTGGGAGACGTCGCAGCGGACGAAGGTGCCGCCGGTCTCCTTGGCGGCCTGCTCGCCGCGGTCGGCGTCGAGGTCGGCGAGGACGACGGCCGCGCCGAGTTCGGCCAGCAGCGCGGCGGTGGCCCGGCCGATGCCGGAGGCGGCGCCGGTGACGATGGCGCGCTTGCCGTGGAGGTCGATCACTGGGGGCTCCTCTTCAGGGGGTCAGGCTGGTTGGGGAGGTCGAGTTGGTCAGGCGGTCAGGCGGTCAGGCGGTCAGGCGGTAGACGGCGCTGGCGTGGCGGCCGGTGATCACCCGGACGTGCCCGGACAGGGCATCGTCCAGCTCCGGGTCGCCGGTGTCCAGGAGCAGCGGGCGGCCCGCGAGGGCGGCGAGCTTCGCCTCGGTGGCGAGGACGAGCAGCCGCTCGCGGCCGGTGGCGCGCAGCAGTTCGGGGGTGAACTGCTGGTTGCCGCGGCCGAGCAGGAAGCCCTGGCCGCCGATCGGCGAGAGCGCGATCCACGGCGCGGCGGGCAGGGCCAGCAGTTGGTCGGCCCGGGCGTCGCGGATCACGACCCGGGCGGCGCCGCCCGGTTGGAGGCGGAGCACGTCGACGCCGGTCAGGCAGGCGTCCGCCGCGCCGAGCGCCCTGGCGACGGCGTGCGTCGTGCCGCCGGGGCCGAGGGCGAGCAGCCCGTCGGGGCCGACGCGTTCGGCGACCTCGGCGGCGATGCCGCCCAGCGCCCCGGGGTCGGCGGCGGAACTGCCGGTCTTGCGCTGCTGGACCCGGGCGGGCAGGACCGGGACGGTCAGCCACCCGTGCAGGCGGGCGGACACCCGGCCCTCGCGCAGCGCCGCCTCGTCGCGGTCCACGACCTCGGCGGACGCCAGCCGGACGCCGCCGTTCGCCCAGGCGGCGGCCACCTCGGCGGCGGCGCGGGGGTGGACGGCGAAGACGGCGGAGTGCATCTTGACCCCGGCCGGGATGCCGAGGACGGGCGGTCCTGACCCCGGGCCGAGCGGACCGAGCGGGCCGATCGACCCGAGCGTGCCGGGCGGACCGGGCGACCCGAGTGCGTCGAGGACGTCGCGGGCCGTGCCGTCGCCGCCGCAGAACAGCAGCAGGCCGGCGCCGGCCGCGACGAGGGCGCGGACGGCCGCGCGGGTGTCCGCCGCCGTGGTGCCCGGGCCGGCGGGCCGGTGGACCACCGTCGCGTCGAGGCCGGCCGCCCGCGCCGCGTCCGCACCCATCGGCCCGGCCGCCGTGAGCAGGGTCGAGTGCGGTGCGAGCAAGCCGAACTGACGAAGCATCAGCTCCGTGCGGGAGGTCGCGGCCGGCCGGGCGCCGAGGGTGCGGGCGCGCTGCTGGACCTCGGCGCCGTCGCTGCCCTTGAGGCCGACCCGGCCGCCGAGTCCGGCGACCGGGTTGACCACGAGCCCGATGGTGGGGCCGGTCGTCGGGCTCCCACCTGCCGGGCGGACGACGGGAGTTGGACGACCGGCCCCGGGGCCCGTCGTCACGGCCGCTCGCCGAGGACCTTGCGGCGGTAGGCGCGCCAGCTGACGGCCCAGACCGCCGGGTCGTCCAGCGGTTCGTGCCGGATGCGGTGCACGGTGGAGTTGTGCGGGGCCGTGCGGACGGTCTCCGGGTCCTCGTAGGCCTCGCGGGCGACCTCGGCGAGGATCGCGGCGTACTCGTCGAGGTCGGCGCGGGAGTAGGACTCGGTCGGCTCCAGTGTCATCGGCTCGGGGACGACGTACGGGTGGTGGCTGGTCCAGTAGTGGGTGCCGAAGTCGGCGGCGCGGTACCCGAGGTCCTCGCTGTGCAGGCCGGTGTCCTCGTTGAGCTGCTGCCAGCTGTAGCGGACCTGCTCGACGCGCGGGCGCCCCTTGGCGTAGGGCACGGAGACGCCGCGGATCCGCTGGACCTGGTGCATCAGGTAGTTGTTGTTGAGCACGGCCGTCTCGGCCACCTCGCGCAGGCCCGCGGCGCCCATCGACATGATCCAGGCGTAGGCGCGGACCAGGTTCGGGACGACGCCCAGGTAGGGGCGGATCTTGCCGATGGACTCCGGCCGGTCGTCGTCCAGGACGTACCGCTCGCCGTCGAACTCGACGGTGGGGCTGGGCAGGTGGGGCGCGAGCTCGGCGGTGACGCCGCAGGCGCCGGCGGCGGGGCCGCCGCAGGCGTGCGGGGTGGAGAAGGTCTTGTGCAGGTTGAAGTGGCACAGGTCGAAGCCGGCCTCGCGGGCCCGGGTGATGCCGAGGACGCCGTTGGCGTTGGCCTGGTCGTAGGCGCACAGGCCGCCGGCCGTGTGCACGATGCGGACGAACTCGGCGATCCGGGGGTTGTAGATCCCGGTGTCCTCGGGGTTGGTGATGAGCAGCGCGGCGGTGCGCGGGCCGACGGCGGCGCGCAGCGCCTCGATGTCGGGGTAGCCGTCCGCGTCCGGGTGCAGGGTGATCACCTTGAAGCCGGCGGTCTTGGCGCAGGCGGCGTTGGAGGGGTGCGAGAAGGCGGTGGTGATGACCTCGTCGCGCTGCTCCAGCTCGCCGCGGGCGGCGAAGTGGGCGCGGATGACGGAGACGTTGGTCCAGATCGCGGCGGAGCCGGCGCCGGGTTGCAGCGAGACCCGGTCCATGCCGGAGACCTCCTTGAGCAACTGCTCAAGCCGGTGGACGAGTTCGAGCACCCCTTGGACGGTCGAGGGGTCCTGGGCCGGGTGCAGGACGGCGATGCGCGGGTCGCGGACGAAGGCGTCGTTGACCTTGGGGCTGTACTTCATGGTGCAGGTGCCCTGGCCGACGTCGACGTTGAGGTCGGCGCCGAGGTTCTCCTGGGAGAGCCGCAGGTAGTGGCGGAGCACCTGCTGCTGGCCGAGTTCGGGCAGCGCGGCCGGGGTGGCGCGGCGCAGCGCGGCGGGCAGGCGGTCGGCGGGGTTGCCGACGGCGGCGGTGACGCCGGGTCCGGGGGTCGGCGGCAGGACGCCGCGCTCGCCGGGTGCGCCCAGTTCGAAGATCAGCTTCTCGTCCCAGCGGGCCTGGTGGAAGCGGCGCAGGGCGGGCTTGGGGGCGATCCGCGGGTCGGTCCCGCCGCTGTTCTGACGATCCGTCACTTGACGATCTCCTCAAGGGCGGTGGCGAGGCGGTCGATGTCGGCCTGGGTGTGGAGCTCGGTCACGCAGTAGCGGCCCTCGTGTTCCCCGGCCGGGGTGCCGGCGTGCAGGCCACGGGCGAGCAGCGCGGCGGCGACCTCGGCGGCGGTGTGCCCGCCGGTGTAGCGGAGGGTGAAGTCGGCGAAGTGGACGGCCTCGGGGTCGGCGAGTTCGACGCCGGGGGCCTGGGCGAGGCGCCGGCGGGCGTAGGCGGTGTTGGCGAGGATGGTCTCGCCGATCTCGCGCATGCCGTGCGGCCCCATCAGCGAGAGGTAGACCCCGGCGGCGATGCCGTGCAGGGCGGCGGCGGTGCCGACCCACTCCTTGCCCTCCTCGCGCAGGGCGAAGGAGGTGCGCTCGTAGGCGACGTCGCCGAAGCCGTACTCGCCCGGCACGTCGGTGGGGGTGAGGCCGAAGAGGCGGCTCGGGTACTCGGCGACCAGGCGTTCGTCGTCGGCGCTGGCGATGAAGCCCGCGTTGCCGCCGCCGAAGCTGGGGTGGATGCCGAGCGGCTGGAGGTCGCCGCAGGTGAGGTCGGCGCCGAAGGAGGCGGGCGGGGCGAGCACGCCGAGGCTCATCGGGTTGGCGCCGATGACGGCCAGCGCGCCCGCCCGGTGGGCGAGTTCGACGTACTGCGGCAGTTCGGGGTCGACCCGGCCGCTGTGGTCGGTCAGTTCGGCGAAGACGGCGGCGGCGTCGCCGGCGGCGAGGGCGGCGCGGACGGCCCCGGGCTCGGCCGGGACGAGCACGAGGTCGTGGACGCCGCGCACGTAGTCGCGGATCCGGGAGAGCTTGTCCGGGTCGAGGTCGCCGACCAGCAGGAGGCGGCGGCGCCCGGTGGCCCGGCCGGCCATCCGCAGTGCGGTCGCGGCGGCCTGGAAGCCGTCGTAGGCCGGCACGTTGACGACGTCGACGGCCAGCAGCTCGGCCATCAGCGACTGGTACTCCCACAGGGCCTGGAAGCGGCCGTGGTCCTCGTACGGCTCGCCGGCGTAGGCGGTGAGGAACTCGCTGCGGTTGACGACCTCGTCGACCACGGCGGGCACGTGGTGGCGGTAGCAGCCGGCGCCGAGGAAGCTGCGGCCGGGCGGGACGGCGGTGTTGCGGGCGAGCAACTCCTCCATGTGGGCGACGAGTTGCGCCTCGGAGCCGAGCGGCTCGGGCAGGCGCAGCGGGCGGTCCAGGCGGAGCTCGGCGGGGATGTCGGCGTAGAACTCCTCGACGCTGTGCGCGCCGATCGCCGCCAGCATGGCCTTCTTCACGTCGGGGGCGGAGTTGGGGATGTACGGGTGGGTCCGGGGGGCGCGTGCGGTCATCCTGGCACCTTCCGCGATTTCGGTCACAAGCCTTGACGGCACTGTGTGTGCTGAGTTCTGTATACAGCATTCGGCATTCACTCTTCAGGAGGCAAGATGTCGGGAGGAAAGAACTCAACCGGCACCCGGCACAGACGCCTTGACGCTCCGGCGGGTATCCGGTCCGGATCCGGACCGGGCCCCACCCGGCGCCGGGTCCTCGGCGCCGGGCTCGCGGGCGGCGCGCTGCTGCTGACCGGGGCGACGGGCTGTGCCACCGGCGGCGCCGGCGCCCCGGACGCCAAACGGCTGGCCGCGAGTTCGGGCGGCAAGGTCGCCGGGAAGATCACCATCTGGTCCTGGGACGTCGCCGCCAAGGCCATGCAACGGCTCGGCAAGGCCTTCGAAAAGGCCCACCCCGGCACCACCGTCGACGTCGTCGACATCGGCTACGACAACGCCTACGACAAGATCACCGTCGGGCTCGGAGCCGGCAGCGGACTCCCCGACGTCCTGACCGTCGAGGGCCACAAGATGCCCACCTACATCGGCAACTTCCCCCACGCGCTGGTGGACCTGACCAGCCGGGCCGGCGGCCTCGCGAAGGACTTCGCACCGTCCGCCTGGCGCACCGTGACCGACGCGGGCGGCCGCGTCCTCGCCCTGCCCTGGGACAGCGGCCCGTGCGCCCTCTTCTACCGCCGCGACCACTTCCAGCAGGCCGGAATCGACCCCGCCACCCTCACCACCTGGGACGACTACCTCGCCGCCGGCACCACCCTCAAGGACCGCACCGGCAAGAAACTGCTCATCCTGGACGCCAAGCAGGACAGCATGTTCGCCCTGCTGCTCCAACAGCAGGGCCAGGGCTGGTTCGTCGACGGCAAGGTCGCCGTCGCCTCACCCGCCGCCGAACGGGCGCTCACCCTGATGAAGCAACTGGTCGACCGGGGCCTGGTCGACTTCGAGAACGGCTGGGACGGCCTGGTCTCCGGCACCCACGACGGCAAGGCCGCCACCACCCCCACCGCCGCCTGGTGGGACGGCACCCTCGCCGGCGACATGGCCGACCTGAACGGCAGGTTCGGCGTCGTCCCCCTGCCCGCGTTCGACCCCGGCGGCTGCCGCACCTCCAACAGCGGCGGCTCCACCCTCTCCGTCACCGCCCAGAGCAAGAACCCCGAACTCGCCTGGGAATTCCTCTCCTTCCTGCTCGCCGACCGGGCCAACCAGGCCTCGATGATGGAGCACGAAGGCCTCTTCCCCGCCTACCTCCCGGCCCTGGACGACCCGTACTTCCAGCAGCCGGACCCGTACTACGCGAACCAGCCCGCCATGCGGCTCTTCGCCGACCTCGCCCGGTCCATCCCCACCGTCGAGAGCACCGCCGACGACTCCAAGGCCGGCGACATCGTCAACACCGCCGTCAACCAGGTGCTGCACAACGGAGCCGACCCCGGCGCCGTGCTGCGCTCCGCCGCCCGCCAGATCGCCACCGCGACCAGTCGCCAGCCGGCCCCGTAGGGACACGCGCCATGACCAGTCTCCAGGCCCCCGCCCCACGGGTGGCCGCCGCACCCGCGCGCACCGCGCCCACCCGGCGACGACGGCTGCCACGCTCCGCGGCCTGGCTCTTCGCCGGGCCCACGGCCGTGCTCTTCATCCTCTTCTTCGCCTATCCGCTCGGCGCCAGCCTCTACCAGAGCTTCACCGCCCGCCGGGACGGTGCCACCGTCTGGGTCGGCCTGGACCAGTACCGGCGGATGCTGGACGACCCGGCCTTCCTGCACTCCCTGGTCAACACCGGGATGATCCTGGCCGTCCAGGTGCCCGTGATGATCGGCCTGGCACTGGTGCTGGCCGTCCTGCTCAACCAGTCCTGGCTGCGCTTCCGGGCCGGCTGGCGGGCCGTCTTCTTCCTGCCCGCCGTCACCACGCTGGTCGCCTACGCCGTCGTCTTCCAGGTGCTGCTGCGCACCGACGGCGGCCTGGCCAACCAGCTCCTGCACGCCCTGGGCGCCGGCCCCGTCGACTGGCTCAACTCGCCCACCTGGGCCCGGATCTCGCTGATCGGCTCGGTCACCTGGCGCTGGACCGGCTACAACGCCGTCATCCTGCTCGCCGGCCTGCACGCCATCGGCCGGGACCAGTACGAGGCCGCCGCCCTCGACGGCGCCGGCACGCTGCGCACCTACACCAGTGTGATCCTGCCGCAGCTGCGGCCGGTGGTGCTGTTCTGCGTCATCACCTCCACCATCGGCACGCTCCAACTCTTCGACGAGAACTACGTGCTGACGCGCGGCGGCCCCGGCGACGCGACCCTCACCCCGGTGGTCTACCTGTACAAGGTCGGCTTCCAGCAGCTCGACTTCGGGTACGCGGCCGCGATCGCCTGGGTCGTGGTGCTGGTCATCGCCGCCGTCTCCCTCCTCCAGTTCCGGTTCTACGGAAGGGAACGCCGCCGATGAGCGCCACCTCCGCCCGCCCCCGGCCCGCCCGGGCGGCGGCCGTCCGCCCGCCGGCGGCCCGCCCGCCGGCCGCCCGGCTCGGCCGCGGCGCCGTCCTGGCCGTGCTCGCCCTCGGCGCCGTCGTCAGCCTGGTGCCGTTCGCCTGGATGCTGATCGCCAGCACCCACAGCAGCTCCGAACTCTTCCACTCCCCACCGCCGTTCCTGCCCGGCGGGGAGCTGCTGCGCAACCTGGCGCACCTCCAGCAGAGCATCGGCTTCGGCCGGGTGCTGCTCAACAGCCTCGGCGTCGCCGTCGTCTACACCGCGCTGAGCTCCCTGCTGTCCGCCATGTGCGGCTACGGGCTGGCCAAGTACCGGTTCCGGGGCCGCGGACTGCTGCTCGGCCTGGTGCTGGCGACCATGATGATCCCGTTGCAGGTGCTGCTCGTCCCGCTGTTCCAGATGATGGCCAGCATCGGCTGGATCGACAGCTACCAGGCGGTCATCCTGCCCTTCCTGGCCAACTCCTTCGGCATCCTGCTGATGCGCCAGGGCTTCCTGGACTTCCCCGACGAACTCCTGGAGTCGGCGCGCATCGACGGCTCCGGCGAACTGCGCACCTTCTACCAGGTGGTCCTGCCGTGCGTGCGGCCGCAACTGGGCGCGCTCGTGATCTTCACCTTCATGGGCCAGTGGAACAGCTTCATCTGGCCGCTGCTGATGCTCAACACCGAGGACAAGTACACCGTGCCGGTGGCGCTCAACACGCTGACCGGGCTGACCCACGTCGACTACTCCGGCCTGATGCTCGGCTCCCTGCTGGCCACCCTCCCGCTGGTGCTGCTCTTCCTGGTGTTCCAGCGGCAGTTCGTGGCCGGCCTGCTCGGCGGAGCGCTGAAAGGATGACCCCCCGCATGACCTCCCGTACTCCTTCCCGCGCGGCCACGCTGACCCGCGTGCCCGGCCTCCTCTACGGCGGGGACTGGAACCCCGAGCAGTGGTCCGAGGAGGTGTGGGCCGAGGACGTGAAGCTGATGGCCGAGGCCGGGGTCAACCTGGTCACCGTCGGGGTCTTCTCCTGGGCCCGGCTCCAACCCGCCGACGACCGCTGGGACTTCGGCTGGCTGGACCGCCTCCTCGACCTCGTCCACGGCCACGGCATCGCCGTCGACCTGGCCACCGCCACCGCCTCGCCGCCCGCCTGGCTGGTCCGCGCCCACCCCGAGCTGCTGCCCGTCACCGCCGACGGCGTCCGGCTGGAGTTCGGCTCGCGCCAGCACTACTGCCCCTCCTCCGCCGTCTACCGGGCCGCCGCCGCCCGGCTCACCCGGGCCCTCGCCGAGCGCTACCACGACCACCCCGCACTCGCCCTGTGGCACATCCACAACGAGTACGGCGACCACGTCCAGGAGTGCTTCTGCCCCGCGTCCGCCGCCGACTTCCGGCGCTGGCTGCGCGAGCGGCACGGCGACGTCGACGAACTCAACCGCTCCTGGGGGACGGCGTTCTGGTCCCAGCGCTACGGCTCGTTCGACGAGATCGAACCGCCGCGCGCCGCGCCGGGACCGGTCAACCCGACCCAGCTGCTGGACTGGCGCCGGTTCTGCTCCGACGCGCTGCTGGCCCTGCACCGCACCGAGAAGGCCGTCCTCGACGAGGTCTCACCGGGCGTGCCCGTCACCACCAACTTCATGTCGATGCTCAAGTCGCTGGACTACTGGGAGTGGAGCCGCCACGAGGACCTCGTCTCCGACGACGCCTACCCCGACCCGGCCGACCCCCGCACCCACGTCAACGCGGCCATGAACTACGACCTGATGCGCTCCCTCAAGGGCGGCAAGCCGTGGCTGCTGATGGAACAGGCCCCCTCGGCCGTCAGCTGGCGGCCCGTCAACCTGCCCAAACGGCCCGGCCTGTACCGGCTCTGGTCGCTCCAGGCACTGGCCCGGGGCGCGGACGGCGTACTGCACTTCCAGTGGCGCGCCTCCGTGGCCGGGGCCGAGAAGTTCCACAGCGCGATGCTCCCGCACCGCGGCACCTCCTCGCGCGGCTGGCGGGAGACCGTCCGGTTCGGGGCCGAGCTGCGCCGGCTCGGCGAGATCGCGGGCAGCCGGATGCGCGGGCGGGCGGCCGTCCTGCTCGACTGGGACAGCTGGTGGGCACTGGAGCTGGACGACCACCCCTCCGCGCGGATGCGCTGGCTCGACCTGCTCCGGCCCTGGTACGCGGCCCTCCACGACCGCGGCGTGACCGTCGACTTCCTCCCGCCCACCGGCGACCTCGACGGCTACCGGCTGCTGCTCGCCCCCAACCTGTACCTGCTCGACACCGCCACCGCCGACCGGCTCACCGCCTTCGTCCAGGCGGGCGGCCACCTGGTCTGCGGCCCGTTCAGCGGCATCAGCGACCGACACGACCACCTCCACCCCGGCGGCCACCCCGGGCCGCTGCGGCCGCTGTTCGGCCTCGTCGTGGACGAGCACTGGCCGATCCCCGACGGGGCCGCCACCACCGTCCGGCTCGACGGCGGCGGGCCGGAGCTGCGGGCCGAGCACTGGAGCGAATGGATCGACACCGAGGGCGCCGAGACCGTCGCCCGCTACGCCTCCGGCGAGCTGGCCGGCCTGCCCGCCGTCACCCGGCACCGCCACGGCACCGGCAGCGCCTGGTACCTCGGCTGCCACCTCGGCGCGGACGTCGGCCGGGTGCTCGACCTGCCGCTCGCCGAAGCCGGGGTGGGCGCCGAACTGCCCGGCCTGCCGGCCGGCGTCGAGGCCACCCGCCGCCGCGCCGCCGACGGCACCGACTACCTGTTCCTGCTCAACCACGGCCCCGCCGCCTGCCGGGTGGCACTGGACCGGCCCGGCACCGACCTGCTCACCGGCGCCGACACGGGCCGGGGCGTCACCCTCGCACCGCTCGGCGCCGCCGTCGTCCGCGTCCCCGCGGCCGGCCCGTCCACGTCTCCGTCCACGTCTCCGTCCCCGTCCACGCCCGTCGAGGAGCGCACATGACGCCGTTGTCCCGCCGCCGACTCCTGGCCGCCACCGCCGCCACCGGCACCGCCCTCGCCGTGGCCGGCGGCGTCGCACCGGCCGCCCACGCCGCCGACCGGCAGGCCGGCCCGTCCGACCTGGCTGACCCGTCCGCCCTGTCAGAGCTGTCCGACCGCTACGCCGACGTCCTCGACCTGCACGGCACCCCCGCGCAGGCCTACCCCGGCGACGCCACCGGCAACAACCCGATCAACGTCTTCGCCGACCTCGGGGCCTGGCACGCCTACGCCCTGCCGCGCCCGCAGGACCCGCTCGGCGGCTTCACCGGCCCCCTCCACCTCGCCCAGGAATACCCGTGGTGGCTCAGCGACGGCCTCAACCGCCTCCAACTGACCGAGCAGGGAAGGATCCTGGACCTCGCCGCCGGCGGCGCGCCCCGGCTCACCTCGCTGCCCGGGCTGCTGCGCCAGTCCTACGACCTCGGCGGCCGCCTGGCGCTCACCCTGGAACTGCGCTTCGCCGGCAACCGCACCGCCCTGGTCAGGGCCCGGCTGGCCAACGGCGGCCCGGCCGAACGGACCCTCCAGGTCGCCTGGACCGGGACACTGCTGCGCCCGGCCACCGGCCCCCAGCACGACGCCCCCGCCCTGGTCGCCGCCGAGCGCGGCGTCGCCGTCCGGTTCGCCCGGGTACGGCAGGCCTGGGACTACCTCACCGACGGCACCGAGCGCTTCGAAGTCCGCCACGCGGCGCCGGTCCGCACCACCGTCAGCGGCGACGGCCACCGCACCGAACTGGCCGGGCCCGTCCGGCTGGCCCCGGGCGCGGCCCGCACCCTGGACTGGACCGAGAGCTACACCTTCACCGACGCCGAGCACTCCCGCGCCGTCGCCGAGGCGGACGCCGCGCTGCGCGCCCCCGACCGGGTCGCCGCGGCGGGCGCCGCCCGCTGGGCCGGGTACGTCGCCCGGGCGACCGAGGGCGTCCCCGCCGCGCGCCGCCGGACGGCCGTCAAGTGCGTGCAGACCCTGGTCACCAACTGGCGCAGCCCGGCCGGGCGGATCCGGCACGACGCCGTCACGCCCACGCTCTCGTACAAGTGGTTCAGCGGGGTCTGGGCCTGGGACACCTGGAAGCAGGCCGCCGGCACCGCCGTCTTCGCCCCCGACCTGGCCGCCGACCAGATCCGGGCGATGTTCGACCACCAGATCCGGCCCGACTCCGCCGACCGCCCGCAGGACGCCGGGATGATCCCGGACTGCGTCTTCTACAACGACCCGAGCACCGGCGGCGGCAACTGGAACGAGCGCAACTCCAAGCCCCCGCTGGCCTCCTGGGCCGTCTGGGAGGTCTACCGGTGCGGCGGCGACCGGGCGTTCCTGCGCGAGCTGCTGCCCAAACTGACCGCCTACCAGGACTGGTGGTACCGCACCCGGGACCACGACGGCGAAGGCCTGTGCGAGTACGGCGCCACCGTCGACCCGGGCAACGCCGCCCCGGCGGACTGCCTGGCGGCGGCCGCCTGGGAGTCCGGCATGGACAACGCGCCGCGCTTCGACGCCGCCCTCGGCGCCGCCGTCGTCGCCAACCGCAGCGCGCAGGGCGCCCTGCTGGGCTGGTCGCTCACCCAGCGCTCCGTCGACCTCAACGCCTACCTGGCCGCCGACCACCGCGCCCTGGCCGCCATCGCCGCCGAACTCGGCGACCGCACCGCCGCCCAGCGGCTGCGCGGACGGGCCGAGAAGATCGACCGGGCCGTGCGCGACACCATGTTCGACCCGGCCACGGGCTGGTTCCACGACACCGACCTGGCCACCGGCGCCCGCCTCACCGCGCGCGGGCGCGGCATCGAGGGCGCGATCCCGCTCTGGTCCGGCACCGCCTCACCCGCCCAGGCCCGCGCGGTCCGCGGGCTCCTGCTCGACCCGGCCGAGTTCGGCACCGCGCTGCCGTTCCCGACCGTCGCCCGCAGCTCGCCCTCCTTCGACCCGGCCGGGTACTGGCGCGGGCTGGCCTGGATCGACCAGACCTACTTCGCCATCGAAGGCCTGCGCCGGTACGGCTGGAACCAGGACGCCCGCCGGGCGACGGACCGGCTGCTGGCGACGGCCGCCGGGCTCGGCGGCGACGGTCCGCTGCGGGAGAACTACGACCCGCTGACGGGGGAGGGGCGGAACTCGACCAACTTCAGCTGGTCCGCGGCCCTGCTCCTGCTGCTGCTCCGCGCCTGACCGATTTGGCCCGGGCCTGCCACGTCCTGGCATGATCGGGGCATGGTCGAACGAGTCATTGCAGCGTGTGACGGAGCAGCCAAGGGCAACCCCGGTCCGGCGGCCTGGGCCTACGTGGTGGCGGACGCCGCCGGGGTGCCCCAGCGCTGGCAGGCCGGTCCGCTCGGGCACAGCACCAACAACGTGGGCGAGCTGACGGCGCTGGAGCAACTGCTGGCGTCGACGGACCCGGCCGTCCCGCTGGAGGTCCGGCTCGACAGCACGTACACCCGCGACGCGGTGACCAAGTGGCTGGTCGGCTGGAAGCGCAACGGGTGGAAGACCGCCGCCGGCAAGCCGGTCGCCAACCGCGAGCTGATCCAGCACATCGACGAGCTGCTGACCGGGCGGGACGTCACCTTCGTGTACGTCCCCGCCCACCAGGTGAACGGCGACCCGCTGAACGCCATCGCCGACAAGGCCGCCAGCGACGCCGCCCGCGGGCAGCAGGCCGCGGGCGGAACCGGCGCCGACCTCCCCGAGCCGGACCCGGCCCGGACCGCCCCGGCGCGGGCCGCCCGCCCGGCCTCCTCGTCGGCGGGTTCGTCGACGGGTTCGTCGGCCGGCTCGTCCACGGCGAAGAAGCGCTCGTCGGGCGGTTCGCGGACCCTGGCCGCCCGCTTCCCCGGCACCTGCCCCTGCACCCGCCCCTACGCCAAGGGCGACACCATCACCAAGGTGGGCAGCAGCTGGGGGCACCCGGAGTGCGCGGGCGCCCACGCATAGGTCCGGTCCGACGCCGGGCGGGCCGACCCCGGCCCGCCCGGGTCCGACTCACCCCCGGGGTGGAGCGGGGTGGAGCGGGGTGGAGCCGGGTGGAGCCGGGTGGAGAAGCACCCCGGGTGAATTCTCCACCCCCGCGCCGACGCTGACGCCACCTCAGCAGTCCTAGCGTCGGACGCATGACCCGACCTACCGGCCGCACCACGGCCCGCGCCGGCGGCGCGCTGCTCACTGCCGCGCTCCTGCTCGCCGCACCACTCGCGCCGACCGCCGTCGCGGCCCCGGCGGCGCAACTCGCCTGGGGGTCCTGCCCCGCGCCGACCCCGAACGCCAACGGGGTGCCGTTCACCCGCGACCCGCGCCAGCAGTGCGCGGCCCTGCGGGTGCCGCGGGACTACCACGACCCGGCCGAGGGCACGATCACCCTCACCGTCTCCCGGCTGCGCACCGCCGACCCCGCCCACCGGCGCGGCACCCTGGTCGTGGTGCCGGGCGGGCCGGGCGGATCCGGCCTGGACTACCCGGGCGAGATGGCGAAGCTGCTGCCGCCGGACGTCCTGCGCTCGTACGACCTGATCGGCTTCGACGAGCGGGGGGTGGGCAACAGCACCCCGGTCCACTGCGACCTGTCCGCCGCCGAGCGGGACGCCCAGCTCAACTACCCCTTCCCCGGCCCCGACGGCTCGATCACCGCCAACCTCGACCAGGCCCGGCGGGTGGCCGACGGCTGCGCGGCCGCGAGCGGCGGCTACCTGGCCGACGTGACCACGGCCAACTCGGCCCGCGACCTGGACCGGATCCGGGCCGCCCTGCACCTGCCCCGGATCTCCTACCTGGGCAGCTCGTACGGCACCTACCTAGGTCAGGTCTACGCCACCCTCTTCCCCTCGCACACCGACCGCGTGGTGCTGGACAGCACGGTGCCGCCGGGCGGGGTGGAGCAGGGGTTCAGGCTGTTCAGCGAAGGCTTCGACGACTCCTTCCCGGCCCTGGCCCGCTTCGTCGCCGCCCAGGACGCCACCCTGCACCTCGGCGCCACCCCCGAGGCGGTCCGGGCGAGCTACCTCCGGCTGGCCGGCGAGGTCGACCGCGACCCGCTGCCGCTGTCGGGCGGCCGGCTGCTCACCGGCGGCGGCCTGCGCGGCGTCGTCTACGCCTCGCTGGTCAAGCCGAGCTACTACCCCCTCGGCGCGCGGGTCCTGCAACTGGCCGAGGAGCGCGACACGGCTCCGGCTCCGGCTCCGGTTACGGCTCCGGCTCCGACGCCGGAGGGCGCGGGCACCGGCGGATCGGGTGGCAACCCGCTGCCGCAGGTCATCCCCGACAACTTCCTCGCGGCCCAGTTCGCGGTGGTCTGCGGCGACTCGGCCTGGCCCCGCGACCCGGCCGTCTACGCCGCCCGCACCGCCGCGGACCGGGCCCGCTACCCGCTCACCAACGGCATGAGCGGCAACGTCTGGCCGTGCGCCTTCTGGCACTACGGCCCGAAGGAGCCGCCGGTCCGGGCCGACCCGGACGGCCCGCGCAACATCCTGATGCTGCAGAACCGGTACGACCCCGACACCACCTACAACGGCGCCCGGCAGACCCAGCGCGCCTTCGGGCACCGGGCGGCGATGGTCACCTTCGACACGACCGCGCACGGTGTCGACTTCACCGACCCCCGGGTGCTCGCGCCGTTCACCGCCTTCCTGCTCGGCGGCCGGCTCCCGAGCTGAGCAGACGTACGGCCGGGGCCCCGACCCGGGCCCCGGCCGTACGTCCGTACCTCCGCTCAGGGCCGGGCGAGCCCGCTGCGGGCGCCGTTCTCGGCCCGGACGGTGAGGGCGGCCGGCGCGGGCAGGTGTTCCTGGTGGTCCGGCGGGTAGAACTGCCGGGCCCAGTGCCGCAGGGCGCCGATCGGCCCGTCGCCGGGGGCGAGCCGGGGCGGCGACAGGTACTTCTTGGTGGACCAGATCGGGAAGTCGGCCGCCGTGAACTCGCAGCTGCGCTTGAACATCGGGCCCGCCAGCAGGCTCGACAGCGACCGGCTGACCGCCCTGCCGAGCACGGGCGGCAGCCGGGACGGCTCGTCGAAGGAGAACCGGCTCGCCTGCCGGAACTGCATCCGGCCGGGCGCGACCATGGTGGCCATCACCAGCGAGCACATCTTCAGACCGAGGGCCGGGGTGTGCACGTCGGTGTGCAGGCAGGCGAGGCCGTAACCGTCGACCTCGATGTCGACCTGGCGCCGGCCCAGCAGCGGGAAGTCCTCCTGGACCCGCATCGAGATGTGGAAGCGCGTGCCGTCCCAGTCGATCGGGGCCGCCAACTCGCCGCTCGGCCAGCCGTGCAGGGTGACGAAGTGGCCCAGGTCCACCGCGTTCTCCATGACGTCCTGGGCGTAGCCGGCCATCTCCCAGGCGGCGTGCCGGGGCGGCTGGTGTCCGAGCGTGTGCCACTCCGGGATCTCCCAGTCCGGCCGGCGGCCGTCGTGGTGGCGCCAGACGAAGACGGCGTCGTTCACCTCGCGGACCGGAAGCTGCGCCAGGGAGGCCTTCGGCGGCGCGGAGCCGTACCCCGTCCGCACGCACGTGCCGTCCGGGTCGAAGGCGAAGCGGTGGAAGGGGCAGACCAGGTCGTCGCCCTCCACCTCGGCGAGGCCGAGGTGGGCCCCCAGGTGCGGGCAGTAGGGACGGATCGCGCGGATCCGCCCGTTCCGCAGCCGGTACAGCACGACGTCCTCCCCGGCCAGCCTGCGGGTGAGCACCGTGCCGGGCTTGAGCTCGTCGGAGAAGCCGACCGAGGCCCACCCGTCCGGGTAAGGCAGGCCCGGCGGCAGCGCGACGTCGCCCGCGGTCGGGCCCTCGCCGATGGGCTGGACGTGCTTGAAGGACCCGCGCATGAACTCTCCTCCTGGCCCGCCAGGCTCCGATCTCGGCAGCTCAGCCGGCCCTCCCGGGAAATTCGCCTCCGAACGGAACGCCCCGCATGCTAACCGCAGACCGATGGGGCCCGCACGAACAACATGGCTGATATCAAAGAAGTCTGATGATTCATCAGAAAATCTCCGATGCGACCTTCGACGGCCGGACGGCTGAGCGATTCCCGGGCGGGCCGATCCACCGGCTGATCCACCGCAGCGCCCGGGGCGGACGAGGACCTGCTGCGCCTGCTCGCCCGGGACACCCCGCTGCCGGCCCCGGACGAGGCCGCCTGCGAGGGCGGCACAAGCTAGCGGTCCGCCGCTTCGACGGCGCTCAGCGGGGCCGCCAGGTCCTCCAGGCTGCGCCGTTCCGCCCGCACGCCGATCGCGGCCTCGACCAGCCCCGCGGCCGTCATCAGCGCCGCCCCGATGCAGAACGCGAGCGTGGTGTCGGAGACCTTCCCGCTGCTCACCAGGCCGTTGAAGAGCAGCGGGCCGCTGATGCCGCCGACCGCCGTGCCGACGGCGTAGAAGAAGGCGATGCACATCGCCCTGGTCTCCAGCGGAAAGATCTCGCTGACCGTCAGGTAGGCCGCACTCGCCCCCGCCGAGGCCAGGAACAGCACGGCCGTCCAGCAGGCCGTCATACCGGCCGCGCTCAGCGCGCCCTGCTGGAACAGCGCGGCGGTGCCGAACAGCAGCACGCCGGAGCCGATGTACGTGCCGGCGATCATCGGCACCCGCCCGACCGAGTCGAAGAGGTGTCCCAGCAGCAGCGGGCCGAGGAAGTTGCCGACCGCGATGACCGCGAAGTAGTAGCCGGTGTCGCCCTCCGGAACGTCGAAGTAGAGGGTCAGGATGACCGCGTAGCCGAAGGTCACGGCGTTGTACAGGAACGCCTGCCCGATGAAGAGCGCGAGGCCGAGCACCGTGCGGCGCGGGTAGCGGCTGATCACGGTGCGGGCGATCGTGACGAAGCCGAGCGGGGCGCGCTCGCGGATCAGGATCGGCCGGTCGGTGACGGCCGGCAGCGGTCGGCCGGTCTCCCGTTCCACGATCCGTTCGGCCTCGGCCACCACCTCCTCGGCCTCCGGCGCCCGCCCGTGGGTGAACAGCCAGCGCGGGCTCTCCGGGACGTGCCGGCGGACCAGCAGGATCACCAGGCCCAGCACGACACCGATCCCGAAGGCGAGCCGCCAGCCCACGTCGGTGGCGAACAGCGCGGTGTTCAGCAGCGCGACGGAGGCGAAGGCGCCGAGCGCGGCGCCGATCCAGAAGCTGCCGTTGATGATCAGGTCGATCCGGCCGCGCACCCGGGCCGGGATCAGCTCGTCGATCGCCGAGTTGATCGCCGCGTACTCGCCGCCGATGCCGAACCCGGTGAAGAACCGGCAGAGGAAGAAGAACCAGGCCGTCCAGGACAGCGAGGTCACGGCGGTCGCCGCCAGGTAGACGGCGAGCGTCACCATGAAGAGCTTCTTGCGCCCGAGCCGGTCGGTCAGCCAGCCGAAGAACAGCGCGCCGGAGCAGGCGCCCGCCACGTACACGGCGGCCGCGATCGTCGTCACCTGGGTGGTCGAGATGGCGATGCCGCTGCCGGGCTGCGCGAGCCTGGCCGCCATGTTGCCGACGATCGTCACCTCGAGGCCGTCCAGGATCCAGACGGTGCCCAGGCCGATCACGATCCGCCAGTGCCAGCGGGACCACGGGAGTCGGTCCAGCCGGGCCGGCACGTTGGTCTCGATGACCCCGGTTCCGGCGGACCCGGACCCGGAGCCGGACCCGGGCCCGGGGGCCGCACCGCCGTGCGGGTTCCGCGCGGATGACTTCGCCGGATCGGCCATGCGGGGCTCCTTCGCTCGCCGTATCGAGACGCCCCGTCTGCCCGCTTTCCGCGGGATCGAACGCGGGCGCCCTCTTCGCTACGTTCGGTGAGCTTCGACGCTCCCTCCGTCATCATGCCCCGGGGGAGGAGGAGCCGCCCGGGGAGGCGTTGCTCCTGGCGGGCTACTGCTCGACGTACTTGCGCAGCACCTGCTGGTAGTCCGCGAAGTCCGGCTCGGTGTGCAGCTTGGAGACGTCCTTCTTCAGGTAGACCATGCTGGGGCAGCTGGGTTTGGCGCTGCCCAGCAGCTGTTCGGTGCCGACCTCCTTCCCCGTCCTGGCCTCGTAGACGGTCACCTCGTACCTGCCGCGGTAGAGCTTGAGGGTGTCCGAGGTGAACTTGCAGTCGGTGAGGAACTCGCCCTCGTCGGGTGAGCCCAGGCAGGCGATCAGCTGGACGCGGTACGGGTCCAGGCGGGTCCCGCTCCAGTAGTCCGGCGAGCCGGCGGCGGGGGAGGCGGGGTGCGAGGAGCCGGACTCGCTGACGGTGAACATCGCGACCGGGTGCGGTCCGGCGCCGGTGTGCTCGGCGGTCTTGGGGAAGTACTTGCGCGCGATGTCGGAGGCGCAGCCGGCGTCGAGGTCGGAGATCCGGCTGAGTGCCTTGTCGCTCGCCTTCGGCTCGAAGATCACCCAGTACACGCCGTACCCGAGGACTCCGACCATCGCGAGCGCGACCACCCGCGTGGCGATCGTCCGTCCCTTGCGCTGGCCGGGTGTCAACTGCCGTGCGGCGCCGGTGGCGGCGCGCTTCCTGGTCACCACGGCGTAGGCGAGGAAGAGGACCGGGGACGCCGCCACCACGGCGAACAGCACACCGATCGGGGCGTTTCCGCCGTTGAACGCGATCATCGAGAAGATCACCGAGATCGCGGCGAGCAGGACTATCAGCTTGGCCATGAACATGCCCTCCCACAGGTCGACAGCAGCCGCGAGACTACCGCTGCCGGGGCGGGGCGAGGGCGCCCGTACCCGGCCCGGACGCGCTCCCGGGGCCCGCCGCCGTCGCCGCCCCGGTGTCCCGCCGGAATTCCACCCGGATTTCCGCACCATCGGTGATTTTCTTCCCCGCCGCTTTCCGGAACTCTTTCGACGTCGATTTCCGGAGGTGGTGGAGACGGGGTGGAGAGGTGCTGGAAAGGGCTTTCCGGCGGGGGTGCGGTGTGTTGTGGTGGGGTGGTGGTGGAGCCGGGCCGCACCCCCGTGGCGGCCCGGCCCGACCGGACAGCCGCTGGTGGGCGGCGTAGACGCTCGCGCATGGATGTGAGTGCGGTGGCTATGGTTCGCCGACTCGGGGTGGATTTGAATGGTGCCATGACGACGAACCGACCGGGCTCGCAGAACGGTAGGGGCCCACGGATCGCGTCGGACCTCCCGGGCGCCGCCGGCGCCTTCGGGGGTCGGTTCCGTCAGTTTCCTCCGTCTCTCCGAATGAGGTGCTCGTGATGGCTCGTAAGGGTGTTGTGGATCTTCCGGTCGGTGCTGGTGTGGTGCTGGTGGTGGGTGGGACGGGTAAGACCGGTCGGCGGGTGGCGGAGCGGTTGGCGGG
>NZ_JBHVPH010000023.1:140134-144534 GCF_042887425.1 Kitasatospora sp. NPDC057940 | reverse complement strand
GTCCGGTTCCGAGCGGACCGGCCCGCGGGCAGCTCATGAGGCCGCCGGCGTACCGGCTGCCGGCCTACTCGCCCAGCGCGGCGCGCGCGTCGACGAAGGCGGCGACGGCGCGCTCGACGTCCTCGGTGGAGTGCGCGGCGGACAGCTGCACCCGGATCCGGGCCTGGCCGTGCGGGACCACCGGGAACGAGAAGCCGATCACGTACACGCCGCGCTCCAGCAGCAGTTCGGCGAGCCGGCCGGCCTTGGCCGCGTCGCCGATCATCACCGGGGCGATCGGGTGGTCGCCCGGCAGGATCTCGAAGCCCGCCTCGGTCATCCTGCTGCGGAACAGCGCCGTGTTGGCCGCCAGCCGCTCGCGCAGCTCGTTGGACTGCTCGACCAGGTCGAGCACCTTCAGCGAGGCCGCCGCGATCACCGGGGCGAGCGAGTTGGAGAACAGGTACGGGCGGGAGCGCTGGCGCAGCAGGGCGACGATCTCCCGGCGGGCGGCGACGTAGCCGCCGGAGGCGCCGCCGAGCGCCTTGCCGAGGGTGCCGGTGATGATGTCCACGCGGTCCATCACGCCGTGCAGTTCGGGGGTGCCGCGGCCGCCGGGGCCGACGAAGCCGACGGCGTGCGAGTCGTCGACCATGACCATGGCGTCGTAGCGGTCGGCCAGGTCGCAGATCTCGCGCAGCGGGGCGACGTAGCCGTCCATCGAGAACACGCCGTCGGTGACGATCAGGCGGCGGCGGGCGTCCTGGGTCTCCTTGAGCTGCTGCTCCAGGTCGGCCAGGTCGCGGTTGGCGTAGCGGTGGCGGCGGGCCTTGCTGAGCCGGATGCCGTCGATGATGCTCGCGTGGTTGAGCGCGTCGGAGATGACGGCGTCGCGGTCGTCGAGCAGGGTCTCGAAGACGCCGCCGTTGGCGTCGAAGCAGGAGGAGTACAGGATGGTGTCCTCCTGGCCCAGGAAGGCCGAGAGACGGTCCTCCAGCGCCTTGTGGACGTCCTGGGTGCCGCAGATGAAGCGCACCGAGGCCATGCCGTAGCCCCAGCGGTCCAGCGCGTCCTTGGCGGCGGCGAGCACCTCGGGGTGGTCGGCCAGGCCGAGGTAGTTGTTGGCGCAGAAGTTCAGCACCTCACCGGGACGGCCGCCGCCGGTGACGGTGACCGCGGCGCTCTGCGGGGTGCCGATGACCCGCTCGGGCTTGAAGAGCCCGGCCTCGCGGATCTCGTCGAGGGTGGTGGCGATGTCGGCGCGCACGTTGTCGAACACTGCGGACTCCTAACGAGGACGAAACGGGGGGCTCAGGCGGTCCAGTCGAGGATGATCTTGCCGCAGCGGCCGCCGGCGGCCTCGTCGAAGGCGGCCGCGAAGTCGTCGGCGGCGTACCGGCCGGTGATCACCGGGGCGAGGTCCAGCCCGCCCTCCAGCAGCACGGACATCGCGTACCAGGTCTCGAACATCTCGCGGCCGTAGATGCCCTTGATGGTGATCATCGAGGTGACGACCGAGGCCCAGTCGACCGGGAACTGCTCGGCGGGCAGGCCGAGCACGGCGATCTTCCCGCCGTGGGTCATGTTGGCGATCATCGACTGCATCGCCTCGGGGCGGCCGGACATCTCCAGGCCGACGTCGAAGCCCTCGCGCAGGCCGAGCTTCTGCTGGCCCTCCTCGATGGTGTGCTCGGCGACGTTCAGCGCCAGCGTGACGCCGACCTTCCGGGCCAGGTCGAGGCGGTACGGGGAGACGTCGGTGATCATCACGTTGCGGGCGCCGGCGTGCTTGGCGACGGCGGCGGCCATGATGCCGATCGGGCCCGCGCCGGTGATCAGCACGTCCTCGCCGACCAGCGGGAAGGAGAGCGCGGTGTGGACGGCGTTGCCGAACGGGTCGAAGATCGCGGCCACGTCCAGGTCGACCGGCACCCGGTGCACCCAGACGTTGGAGGCGGGCAGGGCCACGTACTCGGCGAAGGCGCCGTCCCGGCCGACGCCGAGGCCGACCGTGTTGCGGCACAGGTGGCGGCGGCCGGCCTGGCAGTTGCGGCACTTGCCGCAGACCAGGTGGCCCTCGCCGCTGACCAGGTCGCCGACCGCGATGTCCGCGACGCCGGCGCCGATCTCGGCGACCTCGCCGACGAACTCGTGGCCGAGCACCAGCGGGGTCGTGATGGTCTGCTGGGCCCAGCCGTCCCAGTTGCGGATGTGCAGGTCGGTGCCGCAGATGCCGGTCCGCAGCACCTTGATCAGCACCTCGCCGGGGCCGATCTCGGGCTTCGGGACGTCCACCAGCCAGAGCCCGGGCTCGGCCTTCTGCTTGACGAGTGCCTTCACGGGCGACGGCTCCTGACGTGCGAGTGGGGCGGCCTTCGCGGGTGGGCAGGCCGAGTGGCCCCGGTGTGGCCGTTCCTGTCGGACGCGATCCGGGCAGGCAGCAATCTGCCTGGTGAGGGCGGGTGCGGTCCATCGAGGAATTCTTAAGGGCGGCCACAGCTGGGCTAAACGATCGTGCCCGAGCAGGGGCCGGGGGCCGGTGCGGCATGCCGGTGCTCACCCGTCCGGCCGAGCGTGAGCCCGTTTTCGCGACACCAACCCCCCGGTGGGCAGCGGTGCTTGACAGCACGGGAGGCGATGTGCGCCAGCCGGCTGGGGCAGTCGGCTGACCGCTGGATCCGTTCGGGCCAGCCCCGCGGCGGCCGACGCGCGGGGCCGCACCGGCGGTGCTTACGGTGGCGGCGCTCCCCCGTCGGCCTCGTGGAGCAGCGCTCCGGGGCCGTCCGCCGCAGAGAGGCGCCTCGACCTATGACCACGCTCCGACGGCCGCATCCGGCCGCGTCCCGTACCACCCGCCGGGCGGCCTGCGCCGCCCTGGCGCTGACCGGCCTGCTCACGACCGCGGCCTGCTCCGGCGGGTCGCCGCCGAACCGGCCGGCCGGCGGCGCGGCCCTCACCGCCGAGCCCGCCGCGCTCAGCCCGTCCGCGTCGGGCTCCACCGCCGGCCCGGGCGCGGCCGGCGGCTCGGCGAGCGGCTCGGCCGGCGCGGTGGTGCCGCTGACCCCCGACGTCGCCAACCAACTGGACGCCGCGATCAAGCAGGTGCTGAACCAGACCTCCACCCCGGGCGTGATCGTCGGGGTCACCACCCCCGACGGCAGCTACCAGCGGGCCTTCGGCCAGGCCGACAAGTCCGCCGGCACCCCGATGTCGCCCGATCTGAACATGCGGATCGGCAGCGTGACCAAGACCTTCACGGCGACCGGCGTGCTGCGGCTGGTCGACCAGGGCAAGGTGGGCCTGGACGACCCGGTCTCCAAGTACGTGGACGGCGTGCCCGGCGGCGACAAGATCACCATCCGCCAGCTCGCCGGGATGCGCAGCGGCCTGTTCCCGTACACCTCCGACCCGGACTTCGTGAACGCGCTGATCAGCGACCCGAACCGGGTGTTCACGCCCGACCAGCTGCTCGCCTACGGGTACAAGCACCCGGCGAACTTCCCGCCGGGCAGCAAGTTCCAGTACAGCAACAGCAACTACATCCTGCTCGGCAAGGTCATCGAGAAGGCCGGCGGGGAGCCCGTGGACCAGTTCCTCAAGGACCAGGTGTTCAGCCAGGCCGGACTGAACGGGACGGTCTTCCCGACCGACGCGACCTTCCCCGACCCGCACGCCCGCGGCTACACCGACCAGACGCCCAACGGCCAGACCACGGACGCCACCGACTGGAACCCGTCCTGGGCCTGGGCGGCCGGGGCGGTCATCTCCAACCTCACCGACCTGCAGAACTGGGCGAAGTCCCTGGTCACCGGCTCCCTGCTGAAGCAGGACACCCAGTCCCAGCGGTTGAAGACCCAGCCGACCGGCGACGACGGTGTCGGCTACGGGCTCGGGCTGTTCAACAACAACGGGTGGATCGGGCACAACGGCTCGCTGCCCGGGTACGAGACCGTGGCAGTGTACCTGCCGCAGTCGCAGGCCACCCTGGTGGTGCTGATCAACACCGATGTGCCGTACCGGGGTTCGGATCCGTCCTCGCTGTTCGCGAAGGCGATCACGCAGATCGTCTCGCCGAAGAACGTCTACTCGATGCCGCCGAGCAACACGGCCTCGCCGTCGGCCTCGTCCTCGGGGTCCGCGTCACCGACGCCGTCGCCGTCGCCGTCACCCGCGCTCTCGCCCTCGGGGTCGGCCTCGTCCCCGGCCTCGTCCGGCGCCCCGGGGTCCGCCTCCGGCGCGCCGACCACGGTCAACGCCTGAGCTCCGGACCGCCTGAGCGCCCGAGCCGTCGGAGCGCAACCCGTCGGAGGCCCGGCCCGCGGCCCACCGCGCGGGCCGCCGCCGGCCCGGCCAAGCCCCAGGCGCCGCGCGCCCCCGTGGTTTACGGCGCCCCCCCCGGCGCGGGCGGGGAACGACCAGGC
>NZ_JBHVPH010000023.1:0-140124 GCF_042887425.1 Kitasatospora sp. NPDC057940 | reverse complement strand
GGCCTACCCCGTCCCCCGCAGCCCCCGCCCCGGCCCGCGGCGACCCGCCCGCGGGGGGCCCCCGGTACCGGGCCCGCCGCCGGATCACCGGGCCGGGCCTCCGACGCGCCGTCAACTGCCCAGGACGCGAGCCAGATCGTAGGAGACGGGCTCCTCCAGCTGCGCGTAGGTGCAGCTCTCCGGCGTGCGGTCCGGCCGCCAGCGGCGGAACTGCGCGGTGTGCCGGAAGCGGGTGCCCTCCATGTGGTCGTAGGCGACCTCGACCACCCGCTCGGGGCGCAGCGCGACCCAGGAGAGGTCCTTGCCGCCGGTCCACCGGCTGACCGCGCCCGGCAGTCGGCCCTCGGCGTGCGCCGCCTCGTCCGCCCAGCCGCCCCACGGGTGGCGGGAGAGGTCGGTCATCCGCAACGGGGCCAGCTCCTCGGCGAGTTCGCGGCGGCGGGCCATCGGGAACGCGGCGCAGACGCCGACGTGCTGGAGCCGGCCCTCGGCGTCGTTGATGCCCAGCAGCAGCGAGCCGACCACCGGGCCGCTCTTGTGCTCGCGGTAGCCGGCCACCACGCAGTCGGCGGTGCGCTCGTGCTTGATCTTGAACATGGTCCGCTCGCCCGGCCGGTACGGCTGGTCCAGCGGCTTGGCCACCACGCCGTCCAGCCCGGCGCCCTCGTACTCGGCGAACCAGGTCTGCGCCACGTCCCGGTCGGTGGAGGCGGGGGCGGTGAACACCGGGTCGCGGGCGGCGCCGAGCGCCGTCTCCAGGGCCGCGCGGCGCACCGACAGCGGCTCGTCCAGCAGCGGGGCGTCGCCGAGCGCGAGGAGGTCGAAGGCGATGAAGGAGGCGGGCGTCCGCTCCGCGAGCAGCCGCACCCGGCTCGCCGCGGGGTGGATGCGCTCCAGCAGTTCCTCGAACCGCAGCCGGCCGTCCCGGGCGATCACCACCTCGCCGTCCAGCACGCAGCGCGGCGGCAGCTCCCGCCGCAGCGCGGCGACCAGCTCGGGGAAGTACCTGGTCAGCGGTTTGCCGGTGCGGCTGCCGAGCTCCACCTCGTCGCCGTCGCGGAACACGATCGTCCGGAAGCCGTCCCACTTGGCCTCGTACTGCATCCCCGGCGGGATCCTCGCCACCGACTTGGCGAGCATCGGCGCGACCGGCGGCATCACGGGCAGGTCCATGGCTCCGATCCTCGCGCGCACGGCCGGAAGGCGCGCGACGAAAGGGCGCCCGACGAAAAGGCCGCGCGACGAGAAGGGCCCACGGCGAAAAGGGCCCACGGCGAAAAGACGCGCGCGGCGCACGGCACCCTTAGCGTGAGGAGCATGGGCTCAGCCGTGGAACTGGATGTCGCCGGGCGCAGCGTCCGGCTGTCGAACCCGGACAAGGTGTACTACCCCGAGCGCGGCTTCACCAAGCTGGACGTCGCGCAGTACTACCTGTCCGTCGCCGACGGGGTCCTGCGCGGACTGCGCGACCGGCCCACCACCCTGCAACGCTTCCCGGACGGCGTGGACGGCGAGTTCTTCTACCAGAAACGCGCCCCCAAGGGCCTGCCGGACTGGCTGCCCACCGCCCGGATCAGCTTCCCCAGCGGCCGCTCCGCCGACGAGATCTGCCCCACCGAGCCGGCCGCCGTGCTGTGGGCCGCCAACCTCGGCTGCCTCACCTTCCACCCCTGGCCGGTCCGCCGCTCCGACACCGAGCACGTCGACGAGCTGCGCATCGACCTCGACCCGCAGCCCGGCACCGACTTCCACGACGCCGTCCGCGCCGCCCACGAACTGCGCGCCCTGCTGGAGGAGTACGGGCTGCGCGGCTGGCCCAAGTCCTCCGGCGGGCGCGGCCTGCACGTGTACGTCCCGCTGGTGCCCGAGTGGACCTTCACCGACGGCCGGCACGCGGTGATCGCCCTCGGCCGGGTGCTGGAGCAGCGCATGCCCGGGCAGGTCACCACCGCCTGGTGGAAGGAGGAGCGCGGCGAGCGGATCTTCGTCGACTACAACCAGATGGCCCGCGACCGCACCATCGCCTCCGCCTACTCGCTGCGCGCCCGCCCGCGCGCCACCGCCTCGACCCCGCTGCGCTGGGAGGAGCTGGACGACGCCTCCCCCGAGGACTTCGACCTGCACACCGTCCCCGCCCGCTTCGCCGAACTCGGCGACCTGAACGCCGAGATGGACGGCCGGGCGTACCGCCTGGACGCCCTGCTGGAGCTGTACGACAAGCAGCTGCGCGACGAGGGCCTCGGCGAGCTCCCGTACCCGCCCGACCACCCCAAGGCGGCCGGCGAGCCTCCCCGGGTGCAGCCCAGCCGGGCCCGCAAGGCGTAGGCCGGCCGGGCTCACACCCCCGTCATGGCCAGCACGAACCAGAGGACGCCGCCCAGCACCACCAGGGTGAGCAGCAGGACGCCCACGACCGCGCCGGAGAGCAGCAGCCCCCGGCCGACCCGCCCCGCGCGCAGGCCGACGCCGGTCAGCAGCACGCCCGCCACACCCGGTGCCAGGGCCAGCCCCAGCAGCATCACCGTCCGCGCCACCTCGGCGTCCGACACCAGGTGGCACTCGTCGCCCTCGCACACCGCCCAGACGTCCTCGCCGACCGTCGCGCCCGCCCACATCCGGGCGTGCTCGTGCGCCGGGCCGCCGCCGTCCGGGCGGAACACGCCCCGGCAGTCCGAAGGATGCGGGCCGTCCTCGTTCGCCGGGATCAGACACCGCTCCGCACGGAACATCCCGGGCGTCCCCACCAGCCCCGCCGCCTGCCCGAACTGCCGCACCGGCCCGCCCACCAGCCATCCGGCCAGCACCGCCAACAGCACCCCGGCCGCCACCGGCCCCCACCGCCGCACCGCCACCCCCATCGACTCACCCCCGTTGGGTGACGCCACCGACGGCCGGACGGTTGCACGGGCGGCCGGGCGGGCGGCCGCCCCGCGTCCCTTCCGGCGGGTGTCAGCCGACCCGGGCGCCCTCCGGCGCCAGCTCGGCGATGATCCGGACCGCCTCCGCGAGCTGCGCGTCCGTCAGGTCCCCGCGCGCGGTGAGCCGCAGCCGGGACACCCCGTCCGGGACGGACGGCGGGCGGAAGCAGCCGACGGCCAGCCCGGCCCGCCGGCAGTCGGCGGCCCAGGCGACGGCGGCCTCCGCGCCCGGGGCGCGCACCGACACCACGGCCGCGTCCGGCTCGCAGGCCCGGAGCCCGGCGGCGGTCAGCCGGGCCGCGAGGCCACGGGCCACCTCGCGGGTGCGGTCGGCGCGGTGCGGCTCGGCGCGCAGCAGGCGCAGCGCGGCGAGGGCGGCGGCGACGGCGGCCGGGGCGAGGCCGGTGTCGAAGATGAAGGTGCGGGCGGTCTCGGTGAGGTGGCGGATCACCCGGCGCGGCCCGAGCACGGCGCCGCCCTGCGAGCCGAGCGACTTGGAGAGCGTGACGGTGGCGACGGTGTCCGGCTGCCCGGCGAGCCCGGCCGCCGCGAGCGCCCCGGCGCCGCCGGGGCCGAGGACGCCCAGCCCGTGCGCGTCGTCGACCAGCAGCGCGGCGCCGTGCGCCCGGGCGGCGGCGGACAGCCCGGCCAGCGGGGCGGCGTCGCCGTCCACCGAGAACACCGAGTCGCTGACCACCAGCGCCCGCCGCTGCGTCCGGCGCTCCAGCGCCTCCCGGACGGCCTGCGGGTCGCTGTGCGGGGCCCGGTGGACGTCCGCGCGGGCGAGCCGGCAGCCGTCGATCAGCGAGGCGTGGTTGTAGGCGTCCGACACGATCAGCGTGTCCGGGTCGGTGAGCGCGGTCAGCGCGGCCAGGTTGGCGGTGTACCCGGAGGAGAACACCAGCGCCGCCTCGACCCCGCAGAACGCGGCGAGCTCCTCCTCCAGTTCGGTGTGCAGCGCGGTCGTCCCGGTCACCAGCCGCGACCCGGTCGATCCTCCGCCCCAGCGCAGCGCAGCCTCGGCGGCCGCCCGCGTCACCGCCGGGTGCCTGGTCAGCCCCAGGTAGTCGTTCCCGGCCAGGTCGAGCACCGGGTCCTGGGCCGCGCGGCTGCGCAGCCGGCGCGTCAGCCCGGCCTCGGCCCGCAGCTCGGCGGCCTCGTCGAGCCAGTCGAAGACGGCCGCCGGGGCCGGGTCGGTGGTGTGCGTTCCGGACGCGAGCGGTTGGACCATGCCCGGCACTCTGGCACGGCCCCGCCGCCGCGATCAATGTGCGGCCGCGCACAGCTTCGCGGCCGCGGGTGCAGCGATCCGGACAGTCCCGGGGCGGGTGCCGGCGGAGGGCGGGCTTTGCCCGGGGTGGCGGCGAGCAGGCAAGATAGCCGGGTGACCCTCCTTGATCTGATGCCGAAGCCCGCCACGCCCGATGCGCTGTACGAGACCTTCGCCGCGTGGGCGGAGGAGCGCGGGATCACGCTGTACCCGGCGCAGGAGGAGGCGCTGATCGAGCTGGTGTCGGGGAACAACGTCATCCTGGCGACGCCGACCGGTTCGGGCAAGAGCCTGGTCGCGGCGGGCGCGCACTTCGCGGCGCTGGCGGAGGGGAAGCGGACGTTCTACACGGCGCCGATCAAGGCGCTGGTGTCGGAGAAGTTCTTCGACCTGGTCAAGATGTTCGGCACCGAGCAGGTCGGCATGATGACCGGCGACGCGAGCGTGAACCCGACGGCGCCGATCATCTGCTGCACGGCCGAGGTGCTGGCGCAGATCGCGCTGCGCGACGGGCTCCGGGCGGACGTCGGCCAGGTGGTCATGGACGAGTTCCACTTCTACGCGGAGCCGGACCGCGGCTGGGCCTGGCAGATCCCGCTGCTGGAGCTGCCGCAGGCGCAGTTCCTGCTGATGTCGGCGACGCTCGGCGACGTGCGCCGCTTCGAGGAGGACCTGACCCGCCGGACGGGCCGCCCGACGACGGTGGTGCGCAACACGACCCGCCCGGTGCCGCTGTTCTACGAGTACCGCCGCACCACGATGCACGACACCCTGGAGGAGCTGCTGCAGACCGGCCAGGCGCCGGTCTACGTGGTGCACTTCACGCAGAAGGAGGCGGTGGACCGGGCGCAGTCGCTGATGAGCATCAACATGTGCTCGAAGGCGGAGAAGGACGCCATCGCCGACCTGATCGGCGGTTTCCGCTTCACCACCAAGTTCGGCCGCAACCTGTCCCGTTTCGTGCGCCACGGCATCGGCGTGCACCACGCGGGCATGCTGCCGAAGTACCGCCGGCTGGTCGAACGCCTCGCCCAGGCAGGCCTGTTGAAGGTGATCTGCGGGACGGACACGCTGGGCGTCGGGGTGAACGTGCCGATCCGTACGGTGCTGTTCACGGCACTGTCCAAGTACGACGGCAACCGGGTGCGGATCCTGCGCGCCCGGGAGTTCCACCAGATCGCCGGGCGGGCCGGCCGGGCCGGGTTCGACACCGTCGGACAGGTGGTGGCGCAGGCGCCCGAGCACGTGATCGAGAACGACAAGGCGATCGCCAAGGCCGGGGACGACCCGAAGAAGAAGCGCAAGGTGGTGCGCAAGAAGGCGCCGGAGGGCTTCGTCGGCTGGACCGAGGAGACCTTCGACAAGCTGATCGGCGCCGACCCGGAGCCGCTGGTCTCCCGGTTCAAGGTGAGCCACGCGATGCTGCTGTCGGTGATCGGCCGCCCCGGCAACGCCTTCGAGGCGATGCGCAAGCTCCTCACCGACAACCACGAGGACCGCGCGGCGCAGCGCCGGCACATCCGCACCGCGATCGCGATCTACCGCTCCCTGCTGCAGGGCGGCGTGGTCGAGCGGCTGCCGGAGCCGGACGCCGAGGGCCGGATCGTGCGCCTCACCCTCGACCTCCAGGAGAACTTCGCGCTCAACCAGCCGCTCTCCACCTTCGCGCTGGCCTCCTTCGAACTGCTCGACCCGACCTCGCCCTCGTACGCGCTGGACGTGATCTCGGTCGTCGAGGCGACCCTCGACGACCCGCGCCAGATCCTCGCCGCGCAGCAGAACAAGGCGCGCGGCGAGGCCGTCGGCGAGATGAAGCGCGACGGGATCGAGTACGAGGAGCGGATGGAGCGGCTCCAGGAGATCACCTACCCGAAGCCGCTGGAGGAGCTGCTCACCCACGCGTACGAGGTGTACCGCCGGGCGCACCCGTGGATCGGCGACCACGAGCTGAGGCCGAAGTCGGTGGTCCGCGACCTGTACGAGCGGGCGATGACCTTCTCGGACTACGTCGGCTTCTACGAGCTGGCGCGCACCGAGGGCATCGTGCTGCGCTACCTGGCGAGCGCGTACAAGGCGCTGGAGCAGACCGTCCCCGAGGACGTGAAGACCGACGACCTGAAGGACGTCATCGCCTGGCTCGGCGAACTGGTCCGCCAGGTCGACTCCAGCCTGCTGGACGAGTGGGAGCAGCTGGCCAACCCGACGGACCCGCAGGCCCCCGAGGTGACGCTGGACGACAAGCCGGCGCCGGTGACGGCGAACGCGCGGGCGTTCCGGGTGCTGGTGCGCAACGAGCTGTTCCGCCGGGTCGAGCTGTGCGCGCTGGAGCACTACGAGGAGCTCGCCGAGCTGGACGGCTCGTACGGCTGGGACGCGGACCGCTGGGCGGACGCCATGGACGGGTACTGGGAGGAGTACGACGACCTCGGCACCGGCCCGAACGCGCGCGGCCCCAAGATGCTGATCATCGAGGAGGAGGACTCCGCCTGGAAGGTCCGGCAGATCTTCGACGACCCGGAGGGCGACCACGACTGGGGCATCAGCGCCGAGGTCGACCTGTACGGCTCGGACGAGGAGGGCCGGGCGGTGCTGCGGGTCACCGCGGTGGACCGGCTGGGCGGCTGACGGTCCGTCGACTCCCGCTGTGGAGTCGCCGGCCCCCCGGAGCGGGGGGCCGGCGCGGCGTCACATCCAGACGAACGGCGCGCCCGCCGCGTAGGAGAGCGCGCGGGTCGCCTCCTCCAGGGCCTGCTCGGTGGTGAGCGCCGGGCCCGACGAGGTCGCGGCCGGGGTGGACGCGGCGCCGGGGCCGGGCGTGCGGGCGTCGCTGAGCCGGGAGCTCGCCACCGTCACGTAGTGCCCGACCGCCTCGACCCGCGGCTCGGCCGACTTGGGCCCGCCGGACGACGGCGCGGGGGCGGGGTTGGTGTCCGGAAGCATGAAGGCGAGCGCGCCGGGCTTGCCGCGCAGGGTGTCGGCGGCCCGGGTGGCGGCGGCCTGGTCGCCGAAGCGCAGGACGGTGACGCTGCTGAGCACCGGGCGGTCCTGGCCGGTGAAGCTGACGGTCAGGTAGGCCTGGCAGCCGGTGTCCTTGAGCAGTTCCTGGGTGCGGTCCTGCAGCACCTCGGTGCAGTTGCCGCCCTGCCGGATGCCGCCGCGCCGGGCCTTGTAGGCGCCGACCTCGACCGGGCGCTGGGGCGGGAAGAAGGTGTCCGCGTTGAGCCCCTCGGGGTCGGTGCGCGGCGGCGGGGTCCCCACCACCGGCGGCGTCCTGGCCGCGTCCTTGGTGGACGGGCCGAGCCCGGGTATGTAGTCGCCGGGCATCGGGCGGGTGATGATCCATCCGCCGGCGGCCACCACTCCCACCACGACGACCCAGCCCACCGCCCGGCGGGCCGTCAACCGCCTGCCCCTGCCGCCGCCCCGACTGCCGATCAGGTCCGTGCCCGCGCCGGCGGGGGCCCCGCCGGTCCGCCGCACTGCCTGGCCGTTCTGGCCCTCTCCCGGAGTCGGGGTGCGCTCCCCCTGCGTGGTCATGGCGCAGATTCTAAGCAACCGTCGGGTGGCGTGGATCACTGGGTGGGCGGTTGCCGGTCACCGCCGTGCGCGGGCGTCCGCGACCGTCCGGCGCGCGTACCGGCGATCGCCCCGCGCCGACCTCCCCGGCCCTTCGCCACAGCCACCTCCTACCGGCCGGTAACCTCCGATTCGCCCCGGCGTCAAGCTCGTGACCAGCGGCGACACCGTGAGCTTCGACACTGTGGCAAGTGGCACATCCTTCCGCCGATCTTCTGGCGGGTTCCCTCTGGCGCCATTCGAGCGCCACCAGGCAGGATCGGCCCCATGGATCTGCTCGATACCCTCACCGCCAAGGGCCTGCGCGGCGAAGTCCCGACCCGCGAGGAGGCGCTGGCCGTCCTCGCCACCACCGACGACGAACTGCTGGACGTCGTCGCCGCGGCCGGCAAGGTCCGCCGGAGGTGGTTCGGCCGACGCGTGAAGCTCAACTACCTGGTGAACCTCAAGAGCGGGCTCTGCCCGGAGGACTGCAACTACTGCTCGCAGCGGCTGGGCTCCAAGGCCGAGATCCTCAAGTACACCTGGCTCAAGCCCGACCAGGCCGCCGAGGCGGCCCGCGCCGGGGTGGCCGGCGGCGCCAAGCGCGTGTGCCTGGTCGCCAGCGGCCGCGGCCCCACGGACCGCGACATCGACCGGGTCACCGACACCATGGCCGCCATCAAGGACGCCGACCCCGAGGTCGAGATCTGCGTCTGCCTCGGCCTGCTCTCCGACAACCAGGCGGAGCGGCTGAAGGCGGCCGGCGCCGACGCCTACAACCACAACCTCAACACCTCCGAGAAGACCTACGGCGACATCACCACCACCCACACCTACGCGGACCGGGTGGACACCGTGCAGAAGGCGCACGGCGCGGGCCTGTCCGCCTGCTCCGGCCTGATCGCCGGCATGGGTGAGAGCGACGAGGACCTGGTCGACGTGGTGTTCGCGCTGCGCGAGCTGGGCTCGGACTCCGTCCCGGTCAACTTCCTGATCCCGTTCGAGGGCACCCCGCTCGCCAAGGAGTGGAACCTCAGCCCGCAGCGCTGCCTGCGCATCCTGGCGATGGTCCGCTTCGTCAACCCGGACACCGAGGTGCGGATCGCCGGCGGCCGCGAGGTGCACCTGCGCTCGATGCAGCCGCTCGGCCTGCACCTCGCCAACTCGATCTTCCTCGGCGACTACCTGACCAGCGAGGGCCAGGCCGGGCAGACCGACCTCGACATGATCAAGGACGCCGGGTTCGAGGTCGAGGGCGCCGGCGAGGCCACCCTGCCCCGCCACCGCGCGGACGTCGCGGCCGCCGCCTCCTGCGGCACCGCGGCCTCGGCCTGCGGCAGCGGCGGCGGCTGCGGCCCGTGCGGCGGGCACGCGCACGCCCCGGCCGACGCCGCCGTCGCGGTCGACGCCGACGACGCCGCCTCGGGCACCTCGGGCGGCCCGGGCGGCTCGGGCGGCTCGGACGGCTCGGACGGCTCGGACGGGGAGCTGCGCAGCGACCTCGTCAAGGTCCGGCTGCGCGGCGCCGGCACCGAACTCGCGCCCAATGCCTGACAGTTCATAGCTCTGGAGACTGACGCACCATGCCCCAGCTGTCCGCGGACACGCTGCTCGCCCTCGACCGCGCCCACGTCTGGCACCCGTACGGGCCGATGCCTGGCACCGCCACCCCGTACGTGGTCGAATCCGCCTCGGGGGTCCGGCTGCGCCTCGCCGAGCCCGTCGCGGGCGGGCGGCGCGAGCTCGTCGACGGGATGTCGTCCTGGTGGGCGGCCATCCACGGCTACCGGCACCCGGTGCTGGACGAGGCCGTGCGCGAGCAGCTGGGGCGGATGAGCCACGTCATGTTCGGCGGGCTCACCCACGAGCCCGCCGTCCGGCTGGCGGCGACGCTGGTCGAGATCACGCCCGAGCCGCTGCAGCACGTCTTCCTCGCCGACTCGGGCTCGGTGGCCGTCGAGGTCGCGATGAAGATGTGCCTCCAGTACTGGCAGTCCACCGGCCGCCCGGCCAAGCGCCGGCTGCTGACCTGGCGCGGCGGGTACCACGGCGACACCTTCCACCCGATGTCCGTCTGCGATCCGGACGGCGGGATGCACCACCTGTGGGGCGGGGTGCTGCCCGGGCAGCTGTTCGCCCCGCAGCCGCCGGCCGGGTTCGACGCCCCGCTCGACGCCGGGTACGCGGCCGAGTTCGAGGAGTTGATGGCCCGGCACGCCGACGAGCTGGCCGCCGTCATCGTCGAACCGGTGGTGCAGGGCGCCGGCGGGATGCAGTTCCACTCCCCCGCCTACCTGCGGATGCTGCGCGAACTCTGCGACCGGTACGGGGTGCTGCTCGTCTTCGACGAGATCGCCACCGGATTCGGCCGCAGCGGCGCGCTGTTCGCCGCCGACCACGCGGGCGTCTCGCCGGACGTGATGTGCCTGGGCAAGGCGCTCACCGGCGGCTACCTGACCCTCGCCGCCGCGCTGTGCACCGGCGAGATCGCCGACGGCATCAGCCGCGGCGAGATGCCGGTGCTCGCGCACGGGCCGACCTTCATGGGCAACCCGCTGGCCTGCGCGGCCGCCAACGCCTCGCTGGAGCTGCTGCTGGGCCAGGACTGGGCGGTCGGGGTCAAGCGCATCGAGGCCGGACTGGCCGACGGGCTCGCGGCCGCCGCCGGCCTCCCGGGCGTCCGGGACGTCCGGGTCCAGGGCGCCATCGGCGTCGTCCAGCTGGACCACCCGGTGAACGTCCCGGCGGCCACCGAGGCGGCCGCCCGGGCCGGCGTCTGGCTGCGGCCCTTCCGGGACCTGATCTACACCATGCCCCCCTACGTGACGGAGGACGAGGACGTGGCACGCATCGCCGACGCCGTGACCGCTGCGGCGGTGGCCGGATGAGCACGCGGATCCTGTTCATGACGGGCACCAACACCGAGGTCGGCAAGACCGTCGCCACGGCGGCCGTCGCCTCGGCCGCGCTGCGGGCCGGCCTGCGGGTCGCGGTGCTCAAGCCCGGACAGACCGGGATCGCCCCCGGCGAGCCCGGCGACGCCGACGAAGTCCGGCGCCTGGCAGGCGAACTGACGATCAGTGAGCTCGTCCGCTACCCGGAGCCGCTGGCGCCCGACACCGCCGCCCGGCGGGCCGGGATGCCCTTCCTCTCCCCCGCCGAGGTGGCCGCCGCCGTCGCCGAACTGGCCGCCACGCACGACCTGGTGCTGGTCGAGGGCGCCGGCGGGCTGCTCGTCCGCTACGACGACGAGGGCCGCACCCTGGCCGACCAGGCCCGGGCCGTCCTGGACGCCGGGCTGCCGGCCGAGGTCCTGCTCGTCGCCTCCGCCGGACTGGGCACGCTGAACATCGTCGCGCTCACGGCGGAGGCCCTGGCCGCCCGCCGGCTCCCCCTCGCGGGCGTGCTCGTCGGCTCCTGGCCCACCGCCCCCGGGCTCGCCGAACGGTGCAACCTCGCCGACCTGCCGCGCTCGGCCGGCGCCCCGCTGCTCGGCGCCCTGCCGGAACGCGCCGCGGCCGCCGCGGACTTCGCCGCCCTCGCCCTCGCCTCGCTCTCCCCCGAGCTGGGCGGCACCTGGGACGCGGAGCACTTCACGCACTCCCACCGGCCCGAACAGGCCCCGCTTCGCTCGAAGGGGTGATTCCGGCGCCCGAACCCTGGGTTCGGACGCTACGGGCTCAATACGGTTCCTCCCATGACAGACGGGATGACGGTAGACGAGTCTCTTCGGGCCCTGGCCGCCCTGGAGGCTGCGTGGAAGGACGACGACGAGGCGCTCTCCGCCCTCGCCGCGGGCGGTGCGGACGAGCGGTCGCTCCCGGCGCTGGTCGCCGCGTACGGCGAGCACGCGATGGACACCCTGATGGCCCTGGCCTTCGGCCTGCGGTCCACCATGAGCGACGAGGAGCTCGCCGAACTCTCCGACGCGGTGAGCTCCAACATCGGCGCCCGGATGAGCGCCCTGCTCACCCAGTCCCTGAAGACCTGGGGCTCCCTCGCGCCCCGGGACGACCTGGCGGCGACCAAGGCCATCGCCCGCGCGGTGATCGACTCCATGCGCGCCGTGACCGAGGACCCGAGCCAGACCGAAGTCCTCCCCCTGCTGGCCACCTTCCGCACCTACGCCCTCAACGGCGCCTGACACCGGAACTTCCCAAGGCCCAGCGTCTCCACCGAGAAGGCACCGACCGCGAGCACCTGGCGCACCGCCGTGCGCCAGGTGCTCGCCCGTGCCTCGGATGAAGCTGTCCAGGCCGGTGGCACGGCCGGCCTCGCGCACCACGGATACGTGGGATCGCGTCCAGCAGTGGCGGCAATTGGGTGCCGTCGTGACGGTTGCCGCCGGTCAGGGTGATAGCGAGCGGGGTGCCGTGCGCGTCAGTGATGACGTGGTGCTTGGAGCCCGGCCGGGCGGCGGCCGACCGGGCTCGGGCCTGTTTTGGGCCGCCCCGACGGGCCTGGTGGTGAGAGCCATCGATCACCGCCCGCGACCAGTCCAGCTTCCCGGCACGGTGCAGCTCGGTCGTCCGCTTCCAACCCGTCGATCGGTGCCCACTCGTGCTCCAGGATGGAGTAGGTGATCGAGTCGCGCCAGGCGCCGTGGACGAAGACATGGTCGCGGATGCGGCCGTCCTCGGTCATCCCCGCCCGGAGCAGGGTCCGGGCGGAGGCCTCGTTGAGCGGTGATCGTGCGGCCCAGATGCGGTGCAAGCCGAGACCGTTGAAACCGAGGGCGCAGAGCAGGTGGACGGTCTCGGTGCCGTGGCCCTTGCCCCACGCGGCCGGGTGGAGGGCGAAGCCGATGGTGGCGGCCTGCTGCGGCTCGGTGGCCAGGCGCGCGTAGCCGATCAGCTGGTGCTCACCGCGTCGGGTCACGGCCAGGCAGTACTCGGTACGCGGGGTGACGTGCGCGGAGTCGATGGAGCGGGCGGTGATCGCTTCGACCTGCTCGCGGGTGCGGGGTTCGAAGCTGAGGTGCCGGGTGGCCTCGGGATCGCCGTAGATGGCCAGGAGGTCGTCGGTGTCCTCGGGTTCGACTTCGCGCAGTGCCAGGTTGGGGCCGGTCAGGTGGAGTGGGGTCATGGCTGCGGAGCCTATCCGCGGTGTCACCGGACGAGGGCCGAAGTGGGGGTGGCGGTGAAGGCCTCGATCTCCTGGCGCAGACCGGCCGCCGCGCCGCCGCTGCTGCGACGGCCGGCGCCGTGCAGGGCGGCGTGGACGCGTTGGGCGCTGCTGACAATGCCGAAGTTCCGTTGTTCGACGGGGAGGTCGAGCACGGGGCGGACGGCCTCGGCGGCGCCCTCGATCTCGCCGCGGGCGACGCGGGCGAGGGCGAGGTCGGTCTGGGCGCCGGCCTGGTCGCCGAAGGCCCACTCGTCCTCGGTGGCGTCGCGGTAGGCGGCGACGGCGGCTTCGGATTGGCTTTCGCCGAGGGCCGCGTCCTCGCCGAGCTGCACGGTGGCCTCGGCGACGTAGTAGAGCTGGCGGGGCAGCGGGAAGGTCATGATGCCGCCGAAGGCGTCGAGGTCGTCGGGTTCGACGGTCGCGCGGGCCTCCTCGGTCTGCCGGATGGCGGTGCGGGTGGCCTCGCCGTCGCCGAGGAGGGAGTGGGCGCGGGCGGAGAGGCAGGCCAGCCAGACGCTGGTGGTGCCGTGGACGTTGCCGATGGCGCCCTGTCCGAGGGCGGCGTAGTCGGCGGCCTCACTGGGGCGGCCGGCCCAGTAGGAGATCAGCGACTGGAGCGAGCGGACCCAGACGCGCATGGCGTGGTGGTCGGCGTTGTCGGCGCAGACGAAGGCGGTGCGGGCCTGCATCATGGCTGCGCTCGGGTTGCCCAGGTCGTGGCTGGCTTTGGCGAGCATGCCGGAGGTGATCCCGGCGAGCAGGTACAGCTCCCGGGCCTGCGCCGGCTTGACCCGTCCGTGTTCCAGCAGTTGGAAGGTGAGGTCCTGGACCTCGACCAGGTCGCCGAGCAGGGTCGGCAATGCCAGCTTCGGGTAGGCGATGGTCAGCCGCCGTACCTCGTCGTTGATCTGACCCAGGGTCTCCGAGCCAATGCTGCTGCCCTCCGCCATCGCGGTGAATCGAAGTGCACGACGAGCCGCCATCGTGACCTGCCTTTCCAATTCCGTGGTGCCCGCGTCGAAGCGGGGCTCGCTGCTGAACGGGCCACCGACAGACAGTGCCGCTGCCTGCTCGGGTGGGAGGAGGACAGGGACCGGCCGTGGTGGCGGGACGGCGAACGAGGCGGTGGTAGCGGACACGGATACGGGGCCGGCCGGTGCGGGCGCGAGGAGTTGGTCCACGCCGACGCCGAACATGGCCTCCAGCACCCGGCACTGGTCCGGGTAGGGGCGGGTCTTCACCGCGCCGCCGTACCAGCGTTCGAACTGCCGCTTGGAGACCGACAGGCCCCGGAGCCGGGGGTCGCGTTCCTGCTCGGCGGCCGAGTTCGCCGTCGCCTCGAACCGGAGACGGAAGGTCTCGTAGACCTGCCAGTGTCGCTGAAGCGTCAAAACCCGTAGGAGTGTGGGAGTTTCAGCCACCGCGGATCATCTCCGTCCCCGTTCGTCTGTTCTGACGATAGCCATGGTCGCTCGACAGGAAACCCGTTCGAGGTCGTCTCAGCCCAGATGACGGCGGCCGTGACGGCAGTCATGTCGCATACCGACATGGTTCGCCTTTCGGGACGGCGGGACAGTGACGGCTGCCGCGTCGTATCGGTGCCGCACTTGGCGCCGCCATCCTGAACGCCACCTCGCTGTCCGTGCATCGCCGACAGCGAAGCGTGAGATCAAGGGCGCTGGGATCGGCGCCCGATCGAGCCCATCCAGCACCACGTGCATTCCGGTTCGCCATGCCGCGAGCCGGCAACGGGAGGGAACCGATGGACAACACCCTGACCGCTCTGGCCGGGCAGATCGCCCAGCTGGACGCCGTGGACTCCGCCCACTTGGAGCGGATGCGTCACGAAGCCCTGACCGCCCAGGCCCCCTGGAAGGCGGAGTACGGCGCCTACCAGTCCGGCGGCTGGTGGACCACCTCGCTGATGAACGCCTCCGGCGACGCCGCTGACGTGACGATCGGAGACTGCGCGGCCCGGCCGACCGACCTGCTGGGCCGGATGCCGGCCACCGCCGCGTTCCTGGCCGACCTCGGCCTGGACTTCATGTGGGTGCGGCTCGCCCGGCTGGAGGGCAACGCCTTCCTCTGGGAGCACCGCGACTACGACGAACTCGACCAGGTCGAGCGGCACCGGCTGCACGTCCCGCTGCACACCAACAGGTCCGCCTTCCTGGTCACCGGCGGCACCAAGGTGCACATGACGGGCGGGCGGATCTGGCGGCTCACGCCGACGTACGCCCACGGGGTGTGCAACCTGCTCGGCCCGGACCGGATCCACCTGATCGCCGACGTGTACGCCGACGACGCCTACCGCCACCTGGCCCGCCGCCCCGCGCTCAGCCCGGTGGTCGCGGAGCCGCTGCCCCTCGCCGACCAGACGGTCCTGGCCGCGCGGCTGGAGAGCGCCCGCAACATGGCCACCCTCGGCTACACAGAGGCGGCCGAGCGGATGCTGCTGCGGCTCTTCTACACCTACGCCCTGCCGGAAGGCACGGTCTACGACCTGATCGCCGAACTGCACACCTCCCTCGGCGACATGGAGGCCGCGACGCGCTGGGACACCGCCAAGCGCCGCCTGCTGGCCATCCCCGCCTGATCCCAGCCCGCACCTACGCCCGGAAGGAAGAAGCGCATGCCCACCCTGCAACTGGCGGCGATCACCCAGGCCAACCGGCCCGCGCAACTGCCGCTGCTGTCGAAGCTCGCCGACATCCTGGCCACCTCCCCGGCGGTGACCCACCTGATGGTCCGCGGGTCGCTGGCCCACGGCACCGCCGACCGCCTGTCCGACGTCGACTTCGTCGCCGGCGTCCACGACGCCCGGTTCCCGTCGTTCGTCGAGGCCCTGGACACCCTGATGCCGGTCGAGGCCGGCGCCCTGCTGCCCGGCTGGCGCGACACGATCGTCGCCGACCTCGGCGGCGTCGGGATGGTCTTCCTCGTCCCGGACGAGGGGAAGCTCCACCAGATCGACCTCTACGTCGCACCGGCCTCCCGGATTCCGCGGCTGCAGGGGACGGTCAGCACCGCCGTCCTCCTCGACCGTCGGCCCGGACCGGTCGCCGCGCCGGACGTCGCGGCGGCCGAAAGCTTCACCGCCGCCTTCCTCGCCCGGCCGCGCTCCTGCGCCGAGCTGCTGATCGAGCACCTGGTGCTGGCCGTTCTCCTGCACAAGCGGATCAAGCGCGGTCAGCGGTTCGTGGCGTACTCCGAGTGGCACCGGCTGCACACGGCCACGAAGGACCTGATCAAGACCGCCCTGGCCCCCGCCTCGCGGTTCTGGGGCTGGTACCAGCTGCGCGAGGAGATCGCCGTCACCCCGATCGGCCGCGCCTGCCTGGGCGACCTGGACGCCGCGATCAGCGGCCCGGCCATCCCGGAGGCAGCCGACGTCACCGAGGCGATCGAGCGGGTGCTCGCCCTGGCCGAAAGGGCCTGCCCGCAGGCACTCGACGGCTTGCACGACGCCGTCGCCGCCTACCGCACATACCAGGAGCTGGTGTGAACGCACTCCACCTCGCGGGCCCGGCCGCCAGCCGGGCCCGCGAGGGCCTGACCGCAGTCTTCTTCGGCGGCGTCGTCCCCACCTCCGCCCAGGAGGAGACGCTGGCCGAGGAGATCGGCAGGGCCCTCGCCCAGGCCGGCTACCAGCTTCTGCACGGCGGCTACAACGGGCTCATGGAGGCCGCCGCCCGCGGAGCCGGAGGCCAGGGAGCCACGGTCACCGCCGTCACGCTGACCGGCAAGCACGACGAGTGGGGCGCGTTCAACCCCCACACCACCCTGTCCGTCCACCTGCCCGACCCCGGAGCCCGCCTCAACCACTACCTGGAGAACGCCGACCTGATCGTCGCCATGGGCGGCGGAGTCGGCACCCTCCATGAACTGACCGCCGCCCTCTACTACGCGACCACCATCCGGCCCGTGCCGGTCTGTCTCGCGGGCGCGTCGGCCCTTCGCCTGCTCGCCTTCCTACGCGAGGAGCGGTGGCTGTACGAGACCCCGACCCGGCCGCTCGGCTTCCTCACCACCGTCGAGTCCGCCGACGCCTTCCGCGCCCACCTCGCCACGCTCGACACCACCCCGATCGGAGGAGCATGACCACCCGCACCCCGCCGGCCGGCCTCGCCGCCCGACTCGCCGAAACCGCGTGCGTCAAAGCCCCGTTCAAGCTCGCCGACGGCGGCCGGCTCGACGCGTACTTCGACGAGTACCGGCTCGCCTCCGACCCCGCGCTCCTGCGCGACACCGCCACGGCCATGGCCGACCTCGTCCCCGACGACGCCCAGGTGCTCGCCGGCATCGAACTCGGCGGCATCCCCCTCGTCGTGGCGCTGTCCGCCGCCACCGGCCTGCCCGCCGTCTTCGTGCGCCGCAAGCCCAAGAGCTACGGATCGTTCCACCAGGTCGAAGGTGCCACCATCAACGGCCGACAGATCGTCCTCGTCGACGACGTGGTCCGCTCCGGCGGACAACTGCTCCACATGGCACGCATCCTGCGGATGACGGGTGGACCGGTCACCCACGCGCTCTGTGTCCTGGAGCGCCCGCTTGGCGGCCGGATGCTGCTGGCCGAGCACCGCGTCACCCTGAACTCGCTGTTCACCGAGGCCGACCTGCCGTCACCCCGGGCGGGTGGTGCCGCGTGAAGCGAGCCGTGCTCTTCGACCTCGACGGCGTTCTCGTCGACAGCCGAGACGCACAACTCGCCACCCTGGCAGGCTATGCGACTGCCGCCCTCGGCAAGCGGGTGACCGTCGCCGACCTCCCGGCCGACGCCGCGACCACCCCGCGCGAGTACGTCCTGTCCGACCTCGGACTGGACGGACCGGTCAACGAGGAAGGCTGGGCCGCGGCGGGCGCCACGGCCACCCTGACCCCCGAGGTGTTCCCGTACGTCGCCGAGACCCTTGTGGCGCTCCGCGAGGCGGGAGTCGGCACCGGTATCGTCACCCTGCGAAGCCGCGAACGGGTCAACTGGCTGCTGCCGCAGGGCATCCTCGACCAGCTGGACACTGTCGTCTGCTACGAGGACGCCCAGCCCAAGCCCGCCCCCGACGGCGTCCTGCTCGCCCTCGACCGGCTCGACGTCACTCCGAGAGCAGGCATCTTCGTCGGCGACACCGAGACCGACATCCGCGCCGCCCACGCCGCAGGTGTCACCGCCGTCGGCGCCGGCTGGGGCTTCGCCGGCCCCGAGGCCCTCACCCGTGCCGGGGCCCACCTCGTGATGCCCCGCGCAGACCACGCCGCCTTCGTCCTGCCCCTCCTGGTCGGCATCGGCCGTCAGGAGGACAACTCCGAGCGATCTTGACCCCGGAGCCGCTACTGTTGGTGGCGCAGTCGCAGCGGACCGTTGCGCCGTTGTCGGCTGCGCCACCTCAGAGCGATGGATACCGGAACCGGAGTCATGGTCTACACCGTGGGGGCGCGAGCTATCTGCGCCGAGCTGGAGAACTGAGAACCACTCAGTCCTCGTTCTCGGTCCGGCTCGGCGTGTGATCACCCCCCACCTCTCCACGAATCTTCCGTGAGGGCCCTACCGCCATGCGCTCGACGCAGATCCGCTCCACCTTCCTGGACTTCTTCACCTCGCGCGGCCACCGCCACGTCCCGTCCAGCCCGCTCATCCCCTCCGACCCGACCCTGTTGCTGGCCAACGCCGGCATGAACCAGTTCAAGCCCTACTTCCTGGGCGAGGCCACCCCGGAGTATCCCCGCGCCACCACCATCCAGAAGTGCGCCCGCACCTCCGACATCGACAACGTCGGCCGCACCAACCGGCACGCCACGTTCTTCGAGATGATGGGCAACTTCTCCTTCGGCGACTACTTCAAGGCCGACGCCATCGCCTACGCCTGGGAACTCCTCACCCAGGGCTACCACCTGGAGAAGGACCGCCTCTGGATCACCGTCCACCAGGACGACGACGAGGCCGAACAGCTCTGGCGCAGGATCGGCGTCCCCGCCGAACGCATCCAGCGCCTCGGCGCGGACAACTTCTGGGACATGGGCGTCCCCGGCCCCTGCGGCCCCTCCTCCGAACTCAACTACGACCGGGGCCCGGCCTTCGGCCGCGAAGGCGGCCCGGCCGTCGACGGCGAGCGGTACGTCGAGATCTGGAACCTCGTCTTCATGCAGTCCATGCGCGGCGAGGACGACGACAACGGCACCTTCCCAATCCTCGGCGACCTCGCCCAGCAGAGCATCGACACCGGCCTCGGCCTCGACCGCCTCGCCGCCATCCTCCAGGACGCCGAGAACGTCTGCGGCACCGACCTGCTGCTGCCCACTCTCACCACCGTCCAGGAACTCGCCGGCCGCGACTACCCGGGCAGCGGCTCCGGCGGCGAGGAGAAGGTCTCCTTCCAGGTCGTCACCGAGCACGCCCGCTCCATCGCCTACCTGATCGCGGACGGCGTGCTGCCCGCCAAGGACGGCCGCGGCTACGTCCTGCGCCGCCTGATGCGCCGCGCGATCCGCCACGCCCGCATGCTCGGCATCGACCAGCCCGTCCTCGCCCCGACCACCGCCAGCGTCATCACCAACCTCGGCGACGTCTGGCCCGAACTCACCCACCAGGCCAGCCTGATCGAGCAGGTCGTCACCGCCGAGGAAGAATCCTTCACCCGCACCCTCACCCAGGGCACCCGGCTCCTCAACGCCGCCATCACCCGCAACCGCGACAGCCGCTCCACCACGCTCACCGGCGAGACCGCCTTCGAACTGCACGACACCTACGGCTTCCCCTTCGAGCTCACCATCGAGGCCACCCGCGACGCCGGCCTCACCGTCGACGAGGACCGCTTCACCACCCTGCTCGCCGAACAGCAGAAGCGCGCCAAGGCCGGCGGCAAGGCCAGGACCGCCGAGGCCCTACGCCGACAGGACACCTACCGCGAACTGTCCTCCCGCCACGGCCGCACCGACTTCACCGGCTACGACCGCCTCGACACCGAAGCCACCGTCCTCGGCCTCATCTCCGACGGCACCGTCGTGCCCGGCGCCGACCAGGGCAGCACGCTCGAACTCGTCCTGGACCGCAGCCCGTTCTACGCCGAGTCCGGCGGCCAGGTCGGCGACACCGGCACCATCCGCACCACCGACGGCGCGCTCCTGGAGGTGCTGGACACCAGGCTCGGCCTGGAGGGCCTCCACGTCCACACCGTCCGCATCCGCGAAGGCGAGATCCGCACCGGCGAGCAGGCCGAAGCCGTCGTCGACGGCCCGCGCCGCGACGCCGTCGCCCGCTCCCACTCCGCCACCCACGTCCTGCACGCCGTGCTCCGCCGCACCCTCGGCGACCACGCCCGCCAGCACGGCTCCCTCGTCGACGCCAGCCGCCTGCGCTTCGACTTCGCCCACTTCTCCGCCGTCGACCCCACCCAGCTCGCCACCATCCAGGCCCTCGTCAACGACCACCTCCTCGACGACCCCGAAGTCCGCATCTGGCACGCCACCCGCTCCGAAGCCGAGGCCGCCGGAGCCACCGCCCTGTTCGGCGAGAAGTACGGCGACCACGTCCGCATCGTCGACATCGGCGACTTCTCCCGCGAACTCTGCGGCGGCACCCACGTCCCCCACGGCTCGAACGCCGGACCCGTCCGCATCCTCGGCGAAGCCTCCATCGGCTCCAACCTGCGCCGCATCGAAGCCCTCACCGGCCGCGACGCCCTCACCTACCACGACACCGAACGCCGCCTCCTCGAAGAACTCTCCACCCTCCTCGGCACCCGCCCCCACGACGCCCCCGACACCCTCCGCAAGCGCCTCGAAGCCCTCACCACCGCCCAACAGGAACTCGCCCGCCTCCGCGACGCCGAGCTACGCACCCGCGCCCAGCAACTCGCCGCCTCCGCCCGCACCGTCCCCGGCGGCCGGATCGTCACCGAGAAGGTCACCGGCCTCGGCCCCGACGAACTCCGCACGCTGGCCACCAACACCGCCGACCTCCTGGGCAGCGACCACGCCGTCGTCATCCTCGGCACCGAGCACAACGGCAAGGCCCTCCTCGCCGCCGCCATCACCCGCAGCCTCCACGACACCGGCCTCCCGGCCAGCCGACTCCTCACCGCCGCCGCCCGCGCCGTCGGCGGCGGAGCCGGTGGCAAGGGCCCCGTCGCCAACGCCGGCGGACGGATCACCGAAGCCCTCGACGAGGCCCTCGCCCTCGCCGCCCAGGACGCGACCCGAGTCCTCGGGCAGTAGAACCAGGCCACCCGGCACGGGCTGGGGGCCTCCCTTCCCCGGGGGAGGTTCCACCAGCCCGTGCCCCCCCTTGTCAGGCCGCCAGATGCTTGAGCAGGACCACGCTCTCGTAGTTGGTCACATCCCACCGCCACGTCCCGACCGGCACGTACCCCCGCCGGCGATACCAGCCGACCAGCTCGACGGCCTCGACCGACGTATCGATGACAGCCACCGTGGACCCGAGCGCAACGATGCGCTCCTCCGCCAAGGCCATCAGCCGCTGCCCGAGGCCCATCCCCTGACACGCGGGATCTACCGCGAGCTGCCAGAACGAGCCCGCTCCTACTGGAGCCGGATAGTCCTCGGGTGTCATGTGGGGGGCCGCCACCGTCACCGACCCCACCAACTCGTCACCCCAGAACGCGAGCCAACACTCACCCATACCGACTCGATGGGCTGTGTCCTGAACGGACTGGTACGAGGCGAAGAACCTACGACCAGCTGCCGTGTGATCGGCGTACGCACGGTGCAGTAGCGAAGTGAGATCCTCCGCCGAATCACTCTTGCCGAAGCGTCGTACCCAGACGCCTGGCTCGGAGTCGGCGGAGTGGTCATGGATGCCGCGCAAGATCACAACAACAAGTCTTACGCGGATGCAGCGAGTAGGCCTCCCGACGGCGTCAGGCATGACACCGGCCGCCGGACAGGGACACGCTGCCGAACTACTGCAAGGCGCTGCGCCAGGTGATCGTGTTGAAGGCTCCGCTGGCCCCCGCTCTGAACTGCATGGAACAGGTGGCCGAGGCCCTCGCCACCGTCCTGTCCGGCACGGTGTTCACGGCATAGCTGCGAAGGCCTTCTGCGCGTCCCCGCGCCGCTCCGTCCACCAGGCCAGGAAGCGCCCAGCAGGCAGGAACAGTCGGTCGCAGGAGTGATCGTCACGGTCGGCCAGGGACACCCACGGGCCGCGGGCATCCGGGTCCGGAGCTGGGCGGTGATCAGAGAGAACGATCAGGTATTCACTGGCCCCTGAGGTAGGGACTGCCTCCTGAAGCCTTCGGCTTCCTCGTCGTTTGCCCAACAGGGGCCGTCCAGCCGAAGGGGAGTTCGGAAGCCCCCCAGGTCGTGGCAGCATCGACGTGCGTCCGGGGAGCCCGGGCGCCGGCCGCCTCCAGGGCGGCCCCGACACGTGCCAGATCCGTGCCAGAACGGGTGGAGAACGACGGGCAGTAGCGGTCTGCGTCGGTCGCCTGAAGGGCCGACTGCACAGGTATTGGTGCAGGTCAGGAGCACTTTGCGGCTCGAAGGCCCAAAGATTCGGCGCGGGCTTCGAGACCTCTCGAAGCCCGCGCCGTCATGTCTGCACCCTCATCCACCCTGCGGCAAGCGCGAATCCACCCGCCGAGGAGGCGATGAAGACGAGGACGAGGACAAGATCCGCTCCCTCGCAGGGACTTGCCATTGGCTCCAAGCCCAAGCCCTCTCACGCGAGGACTCTTTGGCCCTCATCCGCGCCCGTCTCAAGGAGTTCCACGCCATGTTCCCCATCGCGACGGTCAAGCCCACTTCCTGACCGAAGTCCTCGTACAGCAACGGCGGCGGCCAATGCATCGAGGTCGCACCCGGGCTTTCCGGCCTCCTACCCGTCCGCGGCAGCAAGGACGCCGAGGGCCCTCGACTCGCCTTCGGCACCGACGCCTGGCAGTCCCTCGTCGCTGGCGTCAAGTCCGGCGACTTCGGCACCGTCTGAGATCTTCGGTTGCCGAACAGCGAGGCCCAGTCGGGGTGCCGTACTTGATCCAGGCCGCGGGTGACGTTGTCGTTGCGCAGGTGGAAGACCTGGCCGCCAAGCCCGCCGGTTCCGCGAGGTGGCTACCCCTTCTCTTCGAACTCTGCTCGATATATCGTACATAACGCTTGTTACGTACCGGGCAGGTCAGCGTAGCGAAGCGCCTCGCATCCACCACCCTCACCTGGAGAGTCTGCTGTGACCGAACCCGCCGAGACCATCAAGTACCGGAAGAACGGCCTCACCCGCGGCGTCACGGACGAGCTCGCCGAGCACATGAAGCAGGGCTGGGCCGACACCGAGCGCAGCGCCCTGGAGCCGATCCCGCAGGCCGCGCACACCGCCCGCCGCCGCGCCGAGCTGTCCGCGGCCTTCCCCGGCGAACTGCTGGTGATCCCGTCCGGCAACCCGAAGGTGCGGGCCAACGACACCGACTACCCGTTCCGCCCGTCCTCCGACTACGTCTACCTGACCGGCGACCAGTCCCAGGACGCCGTGCTGGTCCTGGAGCCCACCGGCGACACCGGCCACCGGGCCGCCGTCTACCTGCGCGACCGTTCCCGGACCGACAACGGCGAGTTCTGGCTGGACAACCACGGCGAGCTGTGGGACGGCCGCCGCAACAGCCTGACCGAGAGCGAGCGCCTGCTCGGCCTGCCCTGCCGGGACGTCCGCACCGTCCACGCCGATCTGCGCGCGGCCACCGGACCGGTGCGCGTGCTGCGCCGCCACGACGCGGGCGTGGAGCAGTCCCTCCAGGGCCGGGCCGACGCCGAGCGGGACGCTGCGTTCGAGGTCTTCCTGTCCGGACTGCGCCTGGTCAAGGACGAGTTCGAGATCGCCGAGCTGCGCTTCGCCTGCGAGGCCACCGCCCGCGGCTTCGAGGACGTCGTGCGCATCCTCGGCACCGACACCGAGACCCCCGAGCGGCTGATCGAGGGCACCTTCTTCGTCCGCGCCCGGATCGAGGGCAACGACGTCGGCTACGGCACCATCGCCGCGGCCGGCCCGCACGCCACCACCCTGCACTGGGTGCGCAACAACGGCCACGCCAAGCCCGGCGACCTCCTGCTGCTCGACGCCGGCGTGGAGACCAACCGGCTGTACACCGCCGACGTCACCCGCACCCTCCCGGTCAGCGGCCGCTTCACCGACCTGCAACGCAAGGTCTACGACGCGGTGTTCGCGGCACAGGAGGCCGGCATCGCCGCGGTGAAGCCCGGCGCCGACTTCCGCGACTTCCACCACGCCGCCCAGCGCGAACTCGCCGAACACCTCACCTCCTGGGGCCTGTTCGGCGACCTCACCGCCGACAAGGTGTACGAGCTGGGCCTGCACCGCCGCTTCACCCTGGCCGGCACCGGCCACATGCTCGGCCTCGACGTCCACGACTGCGCCCACTCGCGCACCGAGGAGCACGTCGACGGCCCGCTGAAGCCGGGCATGGTGCTCACCGTCGAGCCGGGCATCTACTTCCAGGAGAACGACCTGACGGTGCCCGAGGAGTACCACGGCATCGGCATCCGGATCGAGGACGACATCCTGGTCACCGAGGACGGCAACGAGAACCTCTCGGCCGGCCTCCCCCGCACCTCCACCGAGGTCGAGGCCTGGCTCGCCGAACTGCGCGGCTGAGCCCCGGAACGACAGCTGCGGCACCCGGGAGCTCCCGGGTGCCGCACGGCGCGGTGCCGCGCGCCGGACGTCAGGCGTCAGGCGCCGGGCGTCAGAGTGTCGGCAGCGGTTCGTCGGGCCCCGGCTCGCGCCCCTCGGTCAACCAGAAGACGTAGCCCCGCAGGTAGTCCTCCAGCCCGTCGTCCAGGTACGCCGCGTACCCGCGCAACGCCTCGGGGTCGTTGCGCCCGTCGACGCCGGCCAGTTCGGCGGCGATCCACTCCCGGACGGCGTCCCGCCCGTGCCACCACGCCCGGACGGTCTCCGGCGTCCAGTGGTCGTCGCCGTCGCAGTTGAAGCCGCCGATCGGCTCCATCTGGGCGACCCCGACGAGGGCCGCCAGCTCCCGGAAGTCGCCCGGCTGGCGGTAGACGAACTCGCAGTGCTCCTCGCTGGAGAGGACGTGCGCGGGCAGGTAGAACGGCCCGTTGAGGCCGGTGTCCGTCATGCCGGCGTAGAACGGCCCGGGCACGCCCAGCCGGCTCCGGTCCTCCCAGCGCCCGTCACCGACCCCGCCGCCGAAGAGCCGGACGGCCGACAGCGGGTCCCAGTACGCGACTTCGTCCCAGGGCCCGTCGGCGGGGTAGTTCAGCAGATCGCCGTGGAACCGCTCCAGTGACCTCTGGAGCCCTTCCTCGAAGGCCTCGTGGTCGAAGTCCGGCCGACGGAACCACCGCCTCAGCATTCGCATACGTCCCACGGTATCCGGCCGTCGCGCGCCCTCCCGCCGCCGGGGCACGTCCCGGCGGGCCGCGGCTACTCCAGCTTCCCCAGCGCCGTCCCGACCCGCTGGACGGCGGCGACGACGTCCTCGGGCTGGCGGGCGGTGAAGCAGAGCCGGAAGAAGCCGGGCGCCGGGTTGTGCATGGTGCCGCCGGGCAGCAGGGTGACCTCGGTGGGCTCGGCCATGAGGTACCTGAACAGCCGCTCCTCCTTCGGGTCGAGTCCGCTCGGCCCGGCGAGCGGCAGCCCGGCCACCTCCTCGTGACCGTGGACGGGGTGCTTGCCGAGGTACTTGGTGAGGTCGAGCCAGAAGAACTGGGCGGCGTTGTCACCGGGCCGGTGCACGTAGTCGATCCTGGCGGCGTCCAGGGCGTCCTTGACCCTCTCGAAGCTCGTCTTGAGCAGCGAGCGGTACTCCCGCATCGCGTAGGTGGTGTAGAGCTCGCCGCCCGGGCCGTTGGCGGGGGCGCTCAGCAGGTCCTGGATGACGTAGGTCTTCAGCGAGTCGAAGGGGCTGAACCAGGGCAGCGGGTGGGTGGGCTCGGCCGGGTCGTTGTTGCCGAGCATGGTGTTGCGCACGGCGGGGTTCCGGGAGATCACGAAGCCGGTGCGGAAGCCGGACAGGCCGAAGTCCTTGGCGAAGCCCCAGACCACGTGGATCCGGTCGGGCTGCTCCCGGTACGCCTTCAGGGCCAGCGCGCTGGTGAACTTCGTGGTGCTGCTGTCGAGTTGGGAGTGACAGTAGATCTCGTCCGAGATGATGTGCAGGTCGGTGTGGTGGAGCGCCCACCCGTAGATCTCGTCCAGCAGGGCCCGCGAGTAGTTCACGCCCAGCGGGTTGTGCGGGTTGGTGAGGACGAGCAGGCGCGGCGTGCGGCCGGCCGCCTTCCGGTCCTCGTAGGCCTTCTTGAGCAGGGGCAGGGTGAGCCGGTACCGCTCCTCCCCGGTGGTCGGCAGGTTCACCGGGACGCACCTGAGCCTGGGCCGTTCCTGGAAGGACCAGTTGAAGCCCTGCCAGTACGGCGCGGGGATCAGCACCTCGTCGCCGTCCCTGAGCGGCGGGCCGACCGGGTCGCGGCCCTTGAGCGCGAAGGCGATGCACTCCAGCGCGGACGAGACCCCGGCCACGCCGAACACGTCGCCCTCGTCGACCTCGGCGCCGAGCGCCAGGGTGAGCAGCTTGGCGACCGGCCGGCGCACCGCCAAGGTCCCGGCCGAGTCGATGTACTGGATGTACCGCTCGGGGATCAGCTGGATGTTGTCGAAGACCTTCTTCTTCATCGAGTGGTGGTAGAGCAGGACGTTCTCGGCGACGGACAGGTTGACCGCCCGGGGGGACGCCACGTGCTGGTGGAAGTAGGCGAGGGCCTGCTCCAGGTCGGTCATCCGGGTGAGCTGTTCGGCGGCCGCCTCGGGAGAGGCGAGGGTGCGGGTGTCGGCGGTCATGGCAGTCCTTCTCCGGGCTTCGCGGGGTGGGCTGGGAGGCGTGCCGGAACATGGTCGTTCGCACACGCATCGGCCCCAGCGGACCACGCCCCGGGCACGGCCGCCAGCGCTCGGCGCCCGTCCGGACGGGTGCGGGATCAGACGGTCAGCGGCTTGACCCAGCGGCTCCACTGCGGTTCGGGGCGGTAGCCGGCGGCCTCCCAGGTGCGGTGGCCGAGGGCGTTGTCGTCCAGCACCATGGCGTCCGCGCGGCGGCCGCCGAGCGCGGCGAAGCGCGCCTCGGCGGCGGCGAGCAGGGCGGCGCCGATGCCCCGGCGGCGGTGGTCGGGGTCGACGGCGAGCCGGTAGAGGTGGCAGCGCCAGCCGTCCCAGCCGGCGATCACGGTGCCGAGGACGGCGGTCGGGTCGCCCACCGGGGTCGCGACGATCAGGCACTCCGGGTCCCGGGCGAGCAGCGCGGCCACGCCCGGGGCGTCGTCCGTGATGCTGGCGCCCTTCGCCGCCCGGGCCCAGAGGGCGAGCAGGGCGGGAATCTCGTCGGGGGTGGCGGTGCGCAGGGCGATCCCGTCGGGGGCGGCAGTGCGCGGGGCGAACTCGTCGGGAGCGGCAGTGCGCGGGGCGAACTCGTCGGGAGCGGCAGTGCGCGGGGCGAACTCGTCGGTCATGGCGGCCTGTCTAGCAGGCGGTTCCGCCCGGCGGCCGGGAATTCCGCAGCCTGGACGGACGGGCCGTCAGCCCAGCCGCCACACCGTGGTGGTCTTGACGGCGGTGTCCTCCAGGTCGGCGACGACCGGCACCTGGTAGGCGGCGAGCGCGGTGAACCGCTCCCGGGGCAGGTAGGCCCGGCCGGGGTCGCCGACGATGACGGTGGCGCCGCGCGCGGCGGCCCGTTCCAGGAAGGGCAGGAAGCGCGCGGCCATGGCCCGTTCGTAGAAGACGTCTCCGGCGAGCACCACGTCGGCCGGGGCGCCGTCGCCGTCCACCAGGTCCACCAGCGCGGCCTCCACGCGCACGCCGTTGGCCTCGGCGTTGAGGCCGATGGCGGCCACCGCGTAGGCGTCGATCTCGGCGGCGCGCACGGACGCGGCGCCGCTCAGCGCGGCCGCGACGCCGACCACCCCGCCCCCGGCGGCGACGTCGAGCACCACCCGCCCGGCCACCAGCTCGGGGTGGTCCAGCACGTGGCGGGCGACGGCCACCCCGCCCGCCCAGGCGAACGCCCAGAACGGCGGCGGCAGTCCGACCTCCCCCCGCGCCCGCTCGGTGGTCTCCCACAGGGTGATCGCGTCCTCGGCCATGTGCAGGCCGACCTCGGGGACGAACGGGACGGGCTTCAGCTCGGTCTCGCGCCGGATGAAGGCGAGGTCGGCCTCCAACTGGTCGGCCTCCGGTTGATCGGCCTCCAACTGGTCGGCCTTCGCCTGGTCGGCCTCCGACGGGTGGGTCTCCGGCTGGTCGGTCTCCGGCTTGAGAGTGCGCAGCTCACTCGGCATCTCCGCAGCATAGGGCCCGCGCGGGGGTGCTCACGCCCGCCGCAGCTACTGGAGGCCAGCCGCGGAGCAGGCGGCGGCGCAGTCCGGCGTGCAGATCTGGGCGACGGTGAAGAGGCCATCGGCGACCACGGTGGCCTTGATGTTGTCCTTGGTGAGCGCGACCGGGGCGATCAGGCCGGCCGGCACCTTGTCGCTGCTGCCGCTGGTCACCGTGGTCGGCACGAGGGCGCCGCCGAACTCCTGGCCGTAGGCGAGGTCGACGGCCAGTTGCGCGGCCACGTCGGCCTGCGACTTGAAGGGCTTGTAGACCGACATGGCCTGGGTGCCCGCCAGGATCTTTTGCACGCCGTCGAGTTGGAAGTCCTGGCCGGTCAGCGGGACACTCAGGCCGGACGCCTCGGAACCGGACGCGTTGGGTTCGACCGCGGTGGGGATGGCAGCGTTGGGGTCAGCCGCGCTGGGGGCGGCAGCGTTGGGGTCAGCCGCGCTGGGGGCGGCAGCGTTGGGGTCAGCCGCGCTGGGGGCGGCCGCATCGGGGTCGGTGGCCGAGCCGTCGGTCGTGATCGTCCCGCCGCCGTCCGCCGTGCCGTCCACCGCCGCCGCGGCCTGGCCCCGCAGTTCGACGACCTTGCGGTTGTCGAAGGACACGTAGGCGTCGACCGGCCCCTGGGCGAGGCGGTCGTAGGCGACCACCCTGACGCCCGCGTCGTGCGCCTTCTGGATCGACGCCTGGATCGACTTGACGTCCACCGCGTCCAGGATCAGCACCTTGGCGCCCTTCTTCACGGCGGCGTCGATCTGGCTCTGCTGGACGGCGGCGTCCTGGCCGGCGTTGTAGTAGTCGACCTGCGCGTCCGGCGCCAGTTCCTTGATCCGCTTCTCGATCAGCGGCCGGTCGAACTGCTCGTAGCGGGTCGTCCTGGCCTCCGGCAGCAGCAGGGCTATCCGCCCGGCTCCCCTCCCGGCTGCGGCCGGGAGGGGAGCCGGCCCGCCGCCGGAGCCTCCGCTGGACGACTGCGACGCGCTGTCGCAGGACGCCGCGCCCAGGCCGAGGGAAATCGCTGCGGTCACCGCGAGGACGCGGCGCAGCCCGATGCTCATGAGGATGCCTTTCCGATTGGTTGGGTCCACCCCTCTTTCGTTCGAGTCTGGGAACCTTCGGCCGCGACCACGATCCCGGTGCGCCGAATGGGTCTCAGGCCTCCGTCGGCGGGTGTCCGTCAAAAGGCGTCCGCGAGGCGGAGGCTGGCGGGACGGCAGGCCGCGGGTCGGGGCCCGCGGCTGTGCTCGGCTGGACGCTCCGCCACCTGACCGTCTACATTGCTGTAGACGCCGGAGGCGTAGGGCATCACCCCCCGGACAGCCCTACGCCTCCGGCCTCGCAGGCCCCACACCCCCGGGACCCCACGCCCCCGGGACCCCACACCCCCGGGCCGCAGGGCTGCGGGCCCCCCGTCAGCCTCACTCCCGTTCGTCGACCACCCGTCGGATCTTCCCGACCGAGCGCTCCAGCGCGTACGGCTCCACCACCTCGACCGCGACGGTGACGCCCACCCCGTCCTTCACTCCCCGGACGATCGCCTCCCGCGCCGCCGCCCGCTGTTCGGCCGGGGCGTCCGGCCGCGCCTCGACCCGGACGGTCATGCGGTCCAGCCGCCCCTGCCGGGTGAGCCGCAGCTGGAAGTGCGGCGCGACGCCCGGGGTCCGCAGCAGGACCTCCTCGATCTGGGTCGGGAAGACGTTCACCCCGCGCAGGATGATCATGTCGTCGCTGCGCCCGGTGACCTTCTCCATCCGCCGGAAGGCCGGGCGCGCGGTGCCGGGCAGCAGCCGGCTGAGGTCGCGGGTGCGGTAGCGGATGACCGGCAGCGCCTCCTTGGTGAGCGAGGTGAAGACCAGTTCGCCGCTCGCGCCGTCGGGCAGCACCTGGTCGGTGAACGGGTCCACGATCTCCGGGTAGAAGTGGTCCTCCCAGATGTGCAGCCCGTCCTTGGTCTCCACGCACTCCTGCGCGACGCCGGGGCCGACCACCTCGGAGAGGCCGTAGATGTCGACGGCGTGCAGGTCGAGCCGGTCCTCGATCTCGCGCCGCATCTCCTCCGTCCACGGCTCGGCGCCGAAGATGCCGATGCGCAGCGAGGTGCTGCGCGGGTCGACGCCCTGCTTCTCGAACTCGTCGAGCAGGGTCAGCAGGTAGGAGGGGGTGACCATGATGATCTCGGGACGGAAGTCCTGGATCAGCTGCACCTGCCGGGCCGTCATGCCGCCGGAGGCCGGGATGACGGTGCAGCCGGCCCGCTCGGCGCCGTAGTGCGCGCCCAGGCCGCCGGTGAACAGCCCGTAGCCGTAGGCGATGTGCACCTTGTGCCCGGGCCTGCCGCCGGCCGCGCGGATCGACCGGGCGACCACGTCGGCCCACATCGACAGGTCGTGCTCGGTGTAGCCGACGACGGTCGGGCGCCCGGTGGTGCCGCTGGAGGCGTGGAGCCGGCGGACCCGCTCCATCGGGACGGCGAACATGCCGAACGGGTAGCCCTCGCGCAGGTCGGCCTTGGTGGTGAAGGGGAAGCGGGCGAGGTCGGCGAGGGTGCGACAGTCCTCGGGGCCGACGCCGGCCGCGTCGAACTTGCGGCGGTACAGCTCGACGTTGTCGTACGCGTGGCGCAGGGTGGCCCGGAGGCGGGTGAGCTGGTGGGCGCGCAGCTCGTCGACGCCCATCCGCTCGCCGGCGTCCAGCAGCGCGGGCGGGATCGGCTCGCCCAGGCGCCGGGCGGGCTGCCCGGCGCGGGCGGGCTCGTCGCCGCGGCTGCCGGGTTCTTCCCCGCAGGCGGGCTCTTCGCCGTACGGGCGCGGGGCGGGTGCGCTGCCGGTCATCGTCACTCCTCCGCAGGTCGGCCGGGACGGGCATGCCGACCGATCGTTCGGTCAGGGCGACCTCCACGCCAAGTAACCCAGCGCCCGCACCGGCTGTCAAGGGGTCGCACACCGGATTCGGAATGCGAAGTTCCGACCACTTCGGGTGGAGATCGGACCCCCACCTTGGCTGTCCGATATGAAAATCATTACAGAAGTTTGACCCGTGCACGGCATCACCCGGCCCGACCACGTGGTTCAGTAGTGCGGCTTCTCCCCCGCACCCCGGAGTGATCACCGTGCCCACGACTCCAGCCCTGGTCAGCGCGCTGCGCGAACTCGGCGACCGACCCGCCGTCGTCGCCGACGGGCGCGCGATCAGCGGCATCGGCCTGCTGCTCGGCGTCTCGCCGCCGGGCGGCCTGCCCCGGGCGCTCGCCCAGCGCGTCGCCGCCCACGCCGCGCTGCCGCCCTCCGCCGCCCGCACCGCCGAACAGCGGCTGCGGCACTGGGCCGGCGTCCTCGGCCCGCCGCCCATCCGGCACACCGTGCTCCACCCCGCCACCGACCTCGCCGTCGAACTCGCCCTCGCCACCCTGCTCGCCGGCGGCACCGTCCACTGCGGCGACCCCCGGCAGGACCCCGAGCAGCAGCTCGTCGACCTCGCCGCCAGCGGCACCACCCACCTCAGCCTGCCCTCCACCCTGCTGTGGAGCCTCAGCCGCCGCCCCGACCTGGCCGACCACGACCTCGGCGCCCTGCGGCTCGTCCTGCACGTCGGCCCCGAACCTCGACAAGACGACGTGTACGCCGCCGTCGACGCGCTCGGCGCCGTCCTCGCCCACGTCCGCGCCCCGCACAGCCACGCCGAAGCCGCCGACCGGCGGCTGCGCACCGCCGCCGACGCCGCCGACGCCATCGCCTGGAAGCACGCCATAGGCGTCACCGCCGAACAGGTCCAGGCCTTCGGCACCCACCTCGACCACGCCGTACTGTCCGCGCTGCTGCTGACCCTCCAGCAGAGCGGCGTCCTCACCGACCCCGAGCGCGGGCACACCGAGGCCGAGATCCTCACCGCCGCCCTCGTCACGCCCGCCCAGCGGCCCCGGGTCGGCCGCTGGCTCGACGCGCTCACCCGGCACGGCCTGATCACCCGGCACGACGACGTCCACTACGGCCGACCCGAACTCACCGCGGCCGAGGTCCGGGAGGCCTGGCGGCCCGCCGTCGAGGCCTGGAACGACGGACTCGGACCGGTCGCCGCCCTGGACCGGGTCCGACGCGGCGCACTACGGCTGCCCCGGCTGATCACCGGCGAGGAGGCCCCCCGCCCGGCCGCCGCCCCGATCCGCTGGACGGCCGCCCGCGGCTACCTCGGCGCCGCCCTCGGCGCGCTGGTCCGCGGCCTCGCCGAGACCCACGACGGGCCGCAGCCGCTGCGCATCCTCGAACTCGGCCAGGACGACGCCGACTCCACCGTCACCCGGGCCCTCGCCGCCCGGCCCCGCCCCGGCGCCGACCACCACCAGCTGCCCGACGGCGGCCGCTACGACCTCGTCGTCGCCACCGTGACCGGCCACCCGGACGCCGTCGTCCCGGAGCTGGTCGACCAGCTCGCGCCCGGCGGGCAGCTGCTGCTGCTCGCGCCCACCGGCGAACAGCTCGACCTGCTGATCACGGGGGACGCCGAGGCCCGCACCGACTCCCCGGCCTTCCCCGCCGCCGCTGTCCGCCCTGCCGCTCCCGCCTCCCCGGTCCCCGCCGCTGCCATCCCGGTCCCGGTCCCCGCCGTCCCCGGCTTCCCCGCCTTCCCGGCGCTCCCCGCCGAGCGCTGGCGGGCCGCCCTCACCGCCGTCGGCTGCCCGACCGTCCTCGCGCTGCCCGAGGACGGGCACCCGATGGGACTGCTCGGGCAGCGGCTGTTCGCGGCGCGGATGCCCTGAGCCGCCGCTACCATCGGGCCGTGCCCGACTCCCCCGTGCGGTTCCCGCAGTGCTTGCCGTCCTTGCGACCCTTCCAGCCCCAGCGGCGGCCGCGGTCGCTCCGGTCCAAGGCCTCCCTGGCCTCCTTGGCCTCGCTCGCCTCGATCGCCTCCGTGTGCTCGATCGCCTCCGTCGGGTCCGTCGGCTCGGTGCTGTCGATCGGCTCGGCCGGCTCCATCCTCTCGATCGGGTCGGCCGGCAGCGTCCTCTCGATCGGGTCCGCCGGCAGCGTCCTGTCCCTCGGGTCGGCCGGCTCCGTGCTCAGCGCCCTGTCGGCCGGCTCCCGGCTGAGCCTCGGCTCGCTGTTCTCCGCCCGTTCCCGCTGGTCGGTACGGTCCCGGCGGCCCGGCGGCGGGCGGCCCGTGGCCGGGCCGTGAAGCCCGGCTCGTGCACCGCCACCCGATGCGTACCATTTCGATACCGAAGCCTGGATGAGCTGCAAGGATTCTCGCCCAGCGGGCCCACCCCCGGGTAGGCTCCGCTTGTCCTCCGGCCCTGGCGCAGGCGGCCCCGCGCCGCCGTGCCGCGTTCCGGGGGTGGCACACCCCCGCGGGCCATTCGGTGGGCACCGCGCACTCGACACCGCGCGCCAGGGCAGTCGCGCGAACGGCGAAGGGCATCGCATTGGCGGATCGGCTCACCGGAGGAGACTCCTCGCTGCTGCGGCGGATCAACGCGGCGGTCACGCTTCGAGCGCTGCGGACCGGCCACTCCGTGACCCTCACTCAGCTCGTCGGCGAGACCGGGCTCTCCCGCCCGACCGTCGAGGGCGTCATCGAGGGTCTGGTCGAAACCGGGCTGGTCGCCGAGGTCGACCAGCCCAAGGAGGACGGCCAGCCCGGCACCGGCCGGCGCGGCCGACCGGCCCGCTGGTTCCGCTTCCGCGCCGAGGCCGGGCACATCCTCGGCATCGAGGTCGGCGTGCACGACATCCACGTCATCCTCGCCGACCTCACCGGCGAGGTGGTGGGCAGTCACTTCAAGCCGGTCGACGAGACCCTGGACGCCGAGGACCGGCTCGCCGCCGTCCGCACCGCCGTCGCGGAGGTCCTGCGCAAGGCCGGCATCTCCCGCGACAACCTCTGGGCCGTCGGCATCGGCACCCCCGGCATCGTCGACCGCGACGGCACCATCCAACTCGGCACCGCCATGCCCGGCTGGACCGGCCTCGACCTCGGCGCCCGGCTGCGGCGCTCCTTCCGCTGCCCCGTCCTGATCGAGAACGACGCCAACCTCGCCGCCATCGCCGAACACTGGCAGGGCGCGGCGGTCGGCGCCGGCGACGTCGTCTTCGTCATGGCCGGCCTCAGCCCGGGCGCCGGCTCCCTCATCAACGGCAAGCTGCACCGCGGCTTCGGCGGGGCGGCCGGCGAGATCGGCGCCCTCCACCTGCTCGGCCAGGAGGTCACCCCCGAGCGGCTTCTCTCCACCACCGGCAAGCCGCTCAACCCGCTCGACGAGGCCGCCGTCGCCCGCGTCCTGCGGCTCGCACGGGAGGGCGACGAGGTCGCGAAGGTCGCCATGGACCGCTTCCTCACCCGCCTGGTCCAGGGCGTCGCCGCGCTCGTCCTCGCCATCGACCCGCAGCTCGTCGTGATCGGCGGCTGGGCGGCCGGCCTCGACGGCGTCCTGGAACCGCTGCGCGAGCGCCTCGCCCAGTTCACCCTCCGCGCGCCCGAGGTGGCGCTCGCCGCGCTCGGGTCCGAGGTCGTGGCGATGGGCGCGCTGCGCGTCGCCCTCGACCACGTCGAGGACCAGCTGTTCGCCGTCGACCCGCCGACCACCGGCAACGGCCGCGCCTGACGGGCCCCTGGGCTCCGCGCCGGACCTCAGCCTCGGGCTGAGGTCCGGACTCGGCTCCGCCCTGACAACTCCACCTACACAACGGCCGAGGCCCGGACGCCAGTCGGGCGTTCGGGCCTCGGTCTGAGGGTGTCGGAAAAGTGGTTCAGGAGGCGGTGCGGACCTCGGCCGCAGCGCCGACCGGGGTGACCTCGACCAGCCCGGTCGAGCCGAAGGTCAGCTTGCAGGTGTCGGCCCGGTAGGTGGCGACGGCGAGCGCCACCAGGCGGCCGGTCGACGCGTACTGGGTGGTCATCACCAGCACCGGCGAACCGGGCGGGCGCTCCAGCAGGGCGGCCTCGTCGGCCTCGGCGACACCCAGCTCGACCGCGCGGGACTCGCCGTCCACCTCCAGCCGCTCCAGCTGGCGCAGCACCGAGCGGGCCCGGTCGCTCTCGGCCCGGAAGCCGGGCAGGTGCGGCAGCGCGGCGGCCGGCACGTGAAGCGACTCGGTGGCCACCGCCCGGCCCTCCACCAGGCGCACCCGGCGGACGGTGTGCACGGTGGCGCCCTCGGCGATGCCGAGGCCCTTGGCCAGCTGCGCCGGGGCGGGGGCGGTGGTGCAGTCGACCGTCCGCCAGGCGTGGTTGCGGCCGACGCCGGGCCAGCCCTCCTCCTGCCGGTTGACCGGGACGCCGACCCGCGGGGCGGCGATCAGGGTGCCGATCCCCCGGCGGCGCACCAGGCGGCCCTCCAGCTCCAGCTGGTCGAGGGCCTGCCGCAGGGTCGCCCGGGCGACCCCGAAGCGGGCGGAGAGCTCGCGCTCGTTGGGCAGGACCTGGCCGGTGGAGAACTCCGAGTCGATGGCCCGCAGCAGCACCGTGCGCAGGTGCCAGTACTTCGGTTCCGGCACCGCCGAAAGCTGTCCAGTCGTCCCCACCGTGTCCTCCACCCTGCTTCGTCCACCTGCGGTAAGGAGGTCGGATCCCGGGCCCGCTGTCCGCGGATGCGGCAGGTGGGAGAGCGGGCTTTTATCCGTCCTTCTTTATTAAAGGTCTTTGCAGTAAGCGACCCTAGGGGCATCGTCCGGAGATGGTCAAGACCAATGGCGTGGCTTGGTGCGACTGTCGCACACATTCATGCCGCGTTCACGTCATCCCGCGGCGGCGCGCGTCACGCTTCGGCGCAGGCCCCGGCACTCGGTAGGCTGCCCGGGTGATCGTGGTGACGAGTGTGAACGTGAACGGAATCCGGGCGGCGGCCAAGAAGGGCTTCGTCGAGTGGCTGGCCGGCACCGAGGCGGACGTGGTCTGCCTCCAGGAGGTGCGCTCCGAGCCGGAGCAACTGCCCGTCGAACTGCGCGACCTCGACGGCTGGCACGCGGTCTGGGCCCCGTCCGTCGCCAAGGGCCGGGCCGGCGTCGCCGTCCTGTCCCGCCAGGAGCCGCAGCGGACCGTCATCGGATTCGGGTCCGAGGAGTTCGACAACACGGGCAGGTACGTCGAGATCGACCTGCCCGGGCTGACCGTCGCCAGCCTCTACCTCCCCTCCGGCGAGGTCGGCACCGAACGCCAGGACGAGAAGGAACGCTTCATGGCGGAATTCCTCGTCCACCTCACCGCCCTCCGCACCCGCGCCGCCGCCGACGGCCGCGAGGTCGTCGTCTGCGGCGACTGGAACATCGCCCACCGCCCCGAAGACCTCAAGAACTGGAAGGCCAACCAGAAGTCCGCCGGCTTCCTCCCCGAAGAACGCGCCTGGCTCTCCCGCGTCTACGACGAAGCCGGCTACGTCGACGTCGTCCGCACCCTCCACCCCGACCGCACCGGCCCCTACTCCTGGTGGTCCTACCGCGGCCGCGCCTTCGACAACGACTCCGGCTGGCGAATCGACCTGCATTGTACAACCCCGGGCATCGCCGCCAAGGCCCTTGAAGCGACAGTCGAACGCGCCGCCAACCATGCCGAGCGCTGGTCAGACCACGCGCCGGTCACTGTGGTGTACGACCACGAGCTCTGACGGTCCGTCTGCTCACTGGCGAACTCTGGCTTGCGCGAGGCCATCGTTGCCATCCAGGTCGCCCACCGTGGTCGTCCTCCCCGCAACTCCCCTCGCTGCGGGCCTGGCTTCACATGCAGAGGGCCAGACCCCACGGCCGCACTGAGCGAACCCGAAGCAGCTGATTCCCTGGCTCCGGGCACACCCCCCGGCCGACGGGGCAGATCGAATAGAGGCCGAGGGCGGTGTGCTTCGAGGGTCTCCTTGGGCAGTGCGGCGAGCGTGCCGAGCCCAGGCCGGCATCGTCATGCCCTTGGCCGGCGTGGCGCCGGGCACCGCCGCGTGGACGAGCGCGTCGAAGTCGCGAAGGAGGTGGCGGCGAGCGTCGGCGTGCCGGACGCCCTTGCGGTAGTGAATCAGGAACGGGTCGGCTGCGGCGGGGACCAAGGTCCGGGTGGCCCACGCGACCCAGCAGCCGACGGCATTCACCCCCTCCGGGGCTAGGTCCAGCAGCACGGCGTGGGCGGAGCGGCCGATCAGCAGGGTCACCGGCCCGCCTGGCACGACCGGGTGCAGCGGGTCCGGGAGGTCCTCGCGCTCCCACGGTGCCCGGTCGTCGCCGGGGGGATCGGGCCACAGGTGCGGAGGCGTGCAGCCGAGCACGAGGCTGGCGAAGAGCGTGCCGGCTAACCGGTGGTAGGAGACGGAGCCGCGCAGTGCGCCGGCCCGCATCTGCTTGCTCACCACGTTGCCATGGGCGCGCAGGGCCCCCCATGCCCGCGGGGCCGAAGCCCTGCCAGGCCAGCACCCACAGCAACGCGTCGGCCGCGTCTAGCGGCTCGTGCTCAGGGGTGTGCGGGCGCCACGGCTGGTTGTGGCCCGACGGCCGGTCCATCGCGAGCTTGCCCGGGGCCGCGCTCTTCGAGCACTCCTCTCGAAGCTGCGGGTCCTGCAACAGCGCGGACAGGAGCCGCCCGCGCCGGATGACCGCGGCCAGGTGCCTACCAATCCCCCCGGTCAGCCGCGGCGTCGAGGCCGGTAGTGCGGCCTACCGTCACGGTCAGCAGGCGCCTCAGCATGGTCTCGCAGGCGGGGTTGGTCACCACGAGGTCCTCGACCAGGTGCGCGCCCTTGAGGGTGGCCGACATCCCGGCCTTGGTGACCTCGCCGGGAGATGCCCCGGGGAACAACCGCGTCAGCTCGGCTCGATCAGCGGTACGGCTGAGCCGTAGTCGGAAGAAGGGACCGGAACACAGGTCGTCGGGGTCCATGGCGCATAGCGCCGCCCTTCACGATGCCGGATTGGCGCTGATCGTCACGACGGTGGGCGAGTCAGTCGTTGAACGCCGTGGCCACAGCATCTCCGAGCTGATTCAAGATGGCTGCCACTCGACCATCATAATGGTGGCGTCGTCGGAGAGTGCGTCGTTCTGGTGCTCCAGCAGGGCGTGGATCAGGCGGCGCAGCGCTTCCGGTGCGCGCTCGCCCGCCGCCGTGGCGCGGATGACGAAGTCGGCGAACCGGTCGAGGCCGAAGAACTCGTGGTCCGTCCCCTTCGCCTCGATCACGCCGTCGGTGTACATCAGCAGGCGGTCACCCGGGCGCAGTTGGAGCGTGTGGACCTGGCGGGTGGTCGGGGCCAGGCCCGCGAGCCCGAGTGGCGGCTCCGGTGGCCGCACCAGGGCGTCGGCCACCACCACCTGGTCGCGGATGAGCAGCGGGGCGGGGTGGCCGCAGTTGGACCAGCGCAGGACGCCGCTGGCGAGGTCCAGCCGCAGGAACACGCCGGTGGCGAAGCGGTCGGGGAACCAGCGGGACAGCGCCTCGTCGATGCTGGCGACCAGCCCGGGGAGGTCGGCACCGTTGCGGCGGGCGTTGCGGCATGCGGCGAGTGCCAGCGCGGCGGTGAGGCCGGAGGCCAAGTCGTGGCCCATCGCGTCGAGGACGGCGGCGTGCAGCACGCCGGCGGCGAGCGAGTGCTCGAACGCGTCACCGCCGAGGTCGTAGGCGGGTTCCAGGACGGCGGACGAGATGACCTGGTCGGAGCAGAGCGTGCGGGGTGGCAGGAAGGCCCGCAGCATCTCGGCCGGTAGGGTCATCGTGGCGGCGCGGGTGCTCAGCGCATAGCTGTCGCTGGTATCCCTCCGGGCGGTGATGACCAGCGCGAGCAGCGCGGTCAGCAGCCTGCACCGGCGCACCACCTCGCGGTCGAGCGCAGTGGCCCGCAGACACAGGACGCCCAACCGGTCCGCGCCGTCGACCAGCGGGAACCAGGCCACCAGCCCCGAGGTCGGGTCCTCGGCGACCCGCAGCGCGCCCGTGCGGTACGTCCAGCCTGCCAGCGTCCCCTCCACCGGCAGCGCCAGGCCCGCCGTCATGGGGACGAGCTGGTTCTGCTGGATATCGACCAGGTAGACGACGCAGCTGCCCAGGCCCAGGGCCCGGCCGTACTGCTCGGCCATGGCCTGGGCGTCCAGCGGGTCGAGGGTGCGCCCGGTGGTGAGGAAGCGCTCCAGCAGTTGCTCGCCGAGGTTGAGCGGCGGGGTCTCGTCGGCCATGGGCCCAGCCGACCCCGAAACCCGGTGCCCGGCCAGCCGAACCCCTGGCTGCCGTGCCGCGAGTCCCCCGAAGGGAGGACACGGACCGTGTCATTCGCCCGACCCGATCACCTTGTCGAGCCCCGACCGCGGTGGGCGGTCGGGGCCCGGCGGCTACCCAGGCCAAGTCCTCAGCCGTGCCGCATGTCGTCCGGGTCCGGCGGCATGGCGGAGACCGGACCGGTGCTGCCCGGTATCCCCTCGGACAGCCCCTGGTCGGTCGGCGGCGCCCCTTCGCCGGTCATCCGGGCCTGCGGGGTCTCCCTGGGCGGCGCGTCGGCAAGGTGACCGGCGCTTCCCGCGGCGGCGGCGCCCGGGGTGATCCGGCCGCGCCAGCCGCCGCTCTCGTGTCCACGCTCCTCGATGAAGCCCTTGAAGCGCTTGAGGTCGCCCTTGACCTGGCGGTCCAGGACGCCGAGCACCGCACCGGCCTTCTCGCCGATGCCCTGCGGCTCGAACTCCATCGTGAGGCTGACCCGGGTGTGGCGGTCGTCCAGCGACCGGAAAGTTACGACGCCCATCTGCCGGACGTCACCGCTCACCGTGCGCCACGAGATCCGCTCGTCCGGCAGCTGGTCGACGATCTCGGTGTCGAACTCGCGCTGGGCGCCGCCCACCTTCGTGCGCCAGTGGGAGTGCCGGTCGTCGATCTGCCGGATCTCCTCCACGCCGTCCATGAACCGCGGGAACTCCTCGAACTGCGTCCACTGGTTGTACGCGCTGTGCACCGGGACGTCGACGTCGATCGTTTCCTGAACCCTGCTCATCAGGGCACTCCCTTCGCCTGGCCGATCCGGACGATCCGGACCGATGGGCGCCTGCCCGACCGTCCCGGCTTCAATCACCCCGACCGGTACAGGCCTCAGCGCTGCGAGCATGTCCGGCGCGTAACGCTTCGGGGAGGTCCAGCATCCGCCGTCCTCGTTAGGGCGACCGGCTCTGTCCCGTGTCCGATGGCAAGCAGAGCCCCGGCCGTCTACCGTGAGCGCCGTGCGGTCGGGTACGGGATCAACCGGCCCAAGAGAAGTCGCACCGTCGCCACGCGATACGACAACCCGCAGTCCGCTACGACGCGACCGTGTTGATCGCGGCTGTGAAACGTGGGCTCTGCCTCGCGCGTCCGGCCGCTGCGGGGGGGGGACGGAGGAGCCGGCTGATCGGGGCGTGTCGGTCAGGCGGTGCGGCCGATGGCGTCTTCCATCTGCTGGAGGCCGGGGTCTTCGAGGGGGTAGTGGCCGGAGTTGTCGAGCATGACGGTGTCGACGGGGACCTTGGTGATGCGGGAGAGGGCGGGGGCGCGGAGGTGGTGGGGGGTCCAGCGGTCCTCGGCGGGCTGGGTGAGCAGGACGGGGCAGGCGTCGAAGTCGGGCGGTTCGACGGCGGCAGCGTAGTGGAGTAGCTGTCGAGGAAGCGGACACAAGCGCAGAACCGTCCTGCTCGGAGCGACCGGCTCCACCGGCCGACGCATGCTGCGCGAGTTGCTCGTCCGCAGCAAGAAGCCGACCTGGTCGGCTGCGGCCGCGCAAGGATACTCACCCTGGTGTCCGGCACTTCACCGCCGGCCCTGGGTGTGCTGTCGTACCCGCTTCGGCGGTGAGCCCGCCGGGGGCGGTGCACTGGGTGCGGGTCAGCGGGCGATCGAGATCGCGAAGGGGGTGAATCCGGTGGACCGGATGACGTGCGGCACGAACAGGATGGCGGCCTCCGTGGCGCGGGCGGTCCGGATCCCGCCGAGGTCGGTGATCCACTCCTTGTGCCAGCCGAGGTCGGTGAGCAGTTCACCGACGGCCTGCTTGGCCTGGGGGTCATCGCCGGAGAGGAAGACGGTCGGTGTCTGGGTGAGCGTGGCCGGCGCGGTCATCACCGGGAAGAGCATGGTGCTGAGGGTCTTGACGACGCGGGTTTCGGGGAGGGCCTCCTGGAGTTGCTCGGCGAGGCTTGAGCCGGGGTAGATCAGGTCGGCGGGCAGTCCGTCCGGTCCGTCGGTGGTGGCGTTGGAGACATCGACGAGGACCTTGTCCCGCAGTTCCTCGCGCAGGGCGGCGAGCCGCTCCAATGAGCCGGCTCCCGGGGTGGCGTTGATGACGACCTGGGCGCTCCGGGCGGCGTCGGCGGCGGCGCCCGGCGTGCGGTCCGCCACGGTCACCTCATGCCCCGCCCGGGTGAGCGCCACGGCCAGGTTGCCACCGACGCGGCCGTTTCCGAGAACTGCGATCGTGGTCATGATGGTGTGGTCCTTCTCGTGGGTGCGGGTTGCGGGTCGTGGTGCGCGGTCAGCGGGAGAGCGTGGCGACGGCCTGGGCGTGGACGCCGGGCGCGGCGGCCAGGAAGCTCTCGCTCTGCGGGGTCCAGGGGCGGCCCTGGGCGTCCGAGATCCGTCCGCCGGCCTCGGTAACCAGCAGCGCGCCGGGGAGCAGGTCCGCGCGGGCGCCGGAGAACTGCCAGAAGGCGTCGATGCGGCCGGCGGCGACGTTGGTCAGGTGCAGGGTTGCGGGCACGGCGGTGCGCACGACGAGCGCGTCGAAGAGCATCGCGGTGATCGAGGAGCCGACGCGCCGCACGACCTTCTCGTCCTCGTCGGGGCGGGCCTGGCTGGTGGCCACGATGCTCAGGCCGAGGTCCGCCGTTGGGGAGACGTGCAGCGGCCGGCCGTCGAGGTGGGCGCCGGCGCCGGTGAGCGCGGTGTAGGTCTCGCCGGTCAACGGCAGGTGGACCACGGTGAGCACCGGCTGGTTCTCCCGCACGAGGGTGGCGGTCACCGCCCACTCCGGCAGGGCGTGCAGGTGGTTGACGTTGCCCTCGGCCGGGTCCACGACCCACCACTCGCCGGGCGGCAACGCCCCGCCGTCCAGCTCCTCCTCCACCCAGCCGGCGTTCGGACGCAGGCGCGTGAGGCGGGGGCGCAGGGTGTCCAGGGCCGTGTCGTCGTTGACGGCGAGCGCGCGCATCAGCTCTTCACGGCTCTGGTAGCGGACCACCTCACCGAAGCGCTCGCGCAGCACGGAGCCCACCTCACGGACGGCGATCGCGGTCTGGGCGAGCAGGTCGGCGTCCAAGGCGGCAACGTCAATGGCCTGAGGGGTTTCGGGCATTGTGAACTCCCTTGTGAGTAAGAGACATTGAGGCTTTCGGGCCGAGCTTTGCGCTCTGTCCCGCGCTCTGGTGTCGAAGGTATACAGCCCCTTGATTAACTTCAAATGCATGTTAAACACGGCTAGGATTACTCACATGCAATTGGACTTGAACCTGCTGGCCGCGCTCGACGCGCTGCTGGAGGAGGGCAGTGTGGCCGGGGCGGCCGCACGCTTGCATGTCACCGCCCCCGCGATGAGTCGCAGCCTGGGCCGGATCCGGCGCACGACCGGGGATCAGATCCTGGTGCGCACCGGCCGCACGATGACCCCCACGCCGTACGCGATCGCGGTTCGGGAGCAGGTGCACGAGCTGCTGCACCAAGTCCAGGGGGTGCTGGCGCCCAGCCGTGAACTCGATCTGGTCACGCTGGAACGCACCTTCACACTCCGCTGGCACGATTCCCTGGTCGCCTTGAGCGGCCCCGCAATGCTCTCGGCCGCTCGTGAACAGGCGCCGGGCGTGCGATTGCGCTTCGTCGCGGAATCGAGCATCGACACCCCCGAGTTGCGGCGCGGCGACGTGGACCTGGAGGCGAACGCCAACCGCCCGAGCGCACCGGACATCCGTGCCGAGATCGTGGGCGAGACCCGCCTGGTCATCGTGGTGAGACAGGGGCACCCCCTCGCCCGTGCCGGGACCGTCACCGCCGAGCGGTACGCCGCCGCTGAGCACGTCACCGTCTCCAGGCGCGGAAACCTCACCAACGCCCTCGACGACGCCCTCGCGCAACTCGGCCTCACCCGCCGCGTGGTGGCGACCGCGCCCACGGAAGCGGCCGCGCTGGAGTTCGCACGTGGCTCCGATCTCCTGGTCAGCGTCCCCGAAGCCACCACGCGCTCAGCGGTCGCCGACCTCGGCCTGGTCGTGCTCCCCCTCCCGCTCGAACTGCCGTCAGCACCGATCTACCTGTCCTGGCATCAGCGCTACGACACCGACCCCGCCCACGCCTGGCTGCGCGCACTGGCGCGAACCGCGCTGACCATGGCCGGAGCGTCGTCGTAGCCGGCGCGGCCCGGTGCACTTCACCCCGACGCCCGTGCGACCACCTCGATGCCAGCCGCAGTGCGGACCCGCATCAGATCACCCGCCCCCGGCGGAGGACTTAAGACGGCCCGTCAGCAGCTCCGTGCCGGCTCGCCAACCATTGGGGCCCGGCGACCGCCCTCTTTCAAATCGGCTCTGCTCAATCGGATTACCTGTGCGCCTCGCTGGCAGTTCGCCTGCTTTCAGGGCCCACACCGACGTCAACCAAGAAGCCGGTACGGGCCGGGCGAACACCGGGGCCCGACGCGCAAATCTCAGTCGATCGCGCCGAGAGTCCGCGCAAGTGCGTCGAGGGTCACCTCGACGATGGCGCGCAGCTGCTCCGTGCTCGTTCCGGCTCTGCTCATGACGGCGAGGGACTGGTTCACGGCCGCGAGGTGGGTCGCGAACGACTCGGCCGCCTCATCGTGCAGCCGGGCGGCCTTCAGAGCGGCGCGTAGCCGGGTGCGCTGGAAGCCGATCGCCTCCCGTGCACGCGCCGCGATGTTCGCGCTCAGCACTGGGCTCGCCATGACGGTTTGGGCCACCAGGCATCCGTCGGGCAGGCCGGGATCCGCGATGCGTTCCAGGGTGATGTCGAAGAACGCCCGCGCGGCTGCCAGGGGCCGGTCGGCGGCGCAGGACAACGCGGCGTCGTACTTGTCTCCGTAACGCGCGGTGTAGCGCTCCAGGCAACGTGTGAAGAGCGTGTCCTTGTCCCCCAGGGAGGAGTAGATGGAGCTGCGGTTGAGCCCGGTCGCCCGGGACAGGTCGTCCACCGACGTGTCCGCGTAGCCGGCCCGCCAGAACTGGATCATCGCGGCGTCGAGCACCGTGGCGATGTCGAACTGCTTCTTGCCTGCCACGCCGGCACCTCCCTCCTGCGCTCTGCCTTCCGAGCAGAGGAGACCATCCTCCCATCTTGAACTATGCAGTTCAAGATGGGTTAGAGTGAAGGCGCGATCATGGCCGGACACCCCGCGGCCGCGCAGCAGAGCGACACACGCACCGCGTGCTCGCGGTCGGCGCCCCTGCGTTCGTCGGCGCCAGCCAGGCCGAGCATCGCGGCCGACATCAGCGGCCTGGTCTCAACGTCGTGGGCCTGGCCCCGGCTGACACACCGAACCAACCAGCACACCTGGCATCCAGCGGACCGTCACCACACCGCACAGCAGTGGAGGAAAGCCATGAATGACCCCGCAAGCGCCCGCCGCGGCTCAGGCAACCCGGTCCGCGACCTGCCGCTGGCCAACCTGGCCGGTTTCACCCACCGTTGGGTCGACGCGGGCGGCGTCCGGCTTCACACGGTTGAGGGCGGTCAGCCGGACGGTCCAGCCATCGTGCTGCTCGCCGGATTCCCTCAGACCTGGTGGGCCTGGCGCAAGGTGATGCCGAACCTGGCCGACCGATTCCAAGTCATCGCGATCGACCTGCCGGGCCAGGGCCACTCGGAACGCCCGGACATCAGCTACGACACGCACACAGCCGCTGCGCACGTCCATGCCGCGGTCAAGGCACTCGGCATCTCGACATACTGGCTGGCCGCCCACGACATCGGCGCGTGGGTCGCCTTCTCCCTGGCCTTGAAGCATCAGCGTCAGCTGCGTGGCCTGGCACTGCTCGACGCCGGCATCCCGGGCATCACACTGCCCGACGCGATCCCGACCGATCCCGAACAGGCTTGGAAGACCTGGCACTTCGCCTTCCACCTCGTGCCCGACTTGCCCGAGACACTGCTAGCCGGCCGCGAACGGGAGTACGTCGGCTGGTTCCTGAAGGCCAAGTCTCTCTCCTCCGACACCTTTGACAACGCCGAAATTGAGCAGTACGCCGCGTCCGTGGCCGCCGCCGGCGGTCTCCGTGCGTCCCTGGCCTACTACCGGAACGCCGTCGAGTCGGCGCACAGGAACCACGAAGCACTGCAACAACAGCGCCTGACGGTCCCGGTCCTCGGGATCTCCAGCAGCCACGGTTCCATCCCCGATATGGCAGCTGCCCTCAGGCCGTGGGCCGACCACGCCACCGGGATCGTCGTGCCGGACGCAGGACACTTCATCCCCGATGAACAGCCCGATGCCGTGGCTGCCGCGCTGACCGACTTCATCACCGAAGACGATTGAGACCGGGCGGAAACAAGTGTCGGGACCGGCGCCCCGCAGCCCTGACCGACCCAGCTGTCCAGCATCGCAGTACTGTGACTTGCGTGGCAGCCTGCTCACGTCGACCAGCAGCTCCGGCACCTCCACGCCGAGCTTGAGAAGGTCCACCAGGTTGGTGCCGCCGGCGATGAACTTGGCACCCGGGACCTGCGCGGCCAGTGCCACGGCCGCGTCGACGTCGGCGGGCCGGTGGTAGCCGAACGGCTTCACGGCGCGACCTCCCGCACGGCGCGGACGATGCCGGGGTAGGCGCCGCACCGGCAGAGGTTGCCGCTGAGGCGTCCGCGGATCTCGGCCTCGTCAAGCGGCGGCGGCGCCTGCGCTCCGGCGTCCGTCACCGCGCTCGGCCGGCCCTTCGCGGCTTCCGTGAGCATCCCGACGCCCGAGCAGAGTTGCCCCGGCGTGCAGAAGCCGCACTGGAACGCGTCGTTCTCGATGAACGCCCGCTGCCGGGGATGCGGCCCAGTCGTCGGCGGCCAGGCCCTCGACCGTGGTGACCGAGGGTCCGTCGCGGGTGACCGCAAGCAGCAGGCAGCTGTTCACCCGCTGGCCGTCCAGCAGCACCGTGCACGCCCCACACTGCCCGTAATCGCAGCCCTTTTTGGCCCCCGTCAGCGCCAGGTCCTCGCGCAGCAGGTCAAGCAGGGTGCGGCGGCGGTCCACGGTGAGGCGGCACTGTTCACCGTGGACGGAGAGGGTGACGGTACTGGCCGCGTCCGTGGGCTTCCTCGGGGTCGGGTCAGCGGCCGACCGTGCCGGCCGGCGCGGTCACGCCTTCCACCTTCCGGGCCGCACCCGGACCCGGGACGCCCGCAACCACCGGTTCGATCCTGCCGCAGTGAATCACCGCCGGATCGCCGCACCGCGCGCGACTACGGCAGGCCGAGAAATCGGGTGGCACCCGCCCACCAGGCGCCGCGACCCGCACAGGCCTGTGCCGCTCTGTTCCTGAGCGCTAGCGGTCTGCGGGGTTCCCGGCGGTCTCATGCAGTCGATCTTGGCCATCCGCCGGGTGTCCGAGCGGGATGCCCGGGAGCACGGGAAACAGGTCGGCGGTTTCGGTGAGCTGCATCAGGCGCCTGACCTGGGGACTGGGGGCGATCAGGGCAATCGCGCGGCCGACGCCAACCGCCTCGCTTCGGGCGCTCAGGAGCTGGTTCAGCCCCGCGCAGCAGAAGAAAGTGACCTCGCGCATGTCGACGCACAGCAGGTCGCAGGGGTAGGCGCAGGCCCGGCGCAGGGCCGCGGCGGCGATGTCCTGGGTGTCGAGATCGATCTCACCGGACAGGTGGCACACGGCGGTCGTGCCGATAAGGGCCGCGCGAGCCTTCAGCACCGGCAGCATAGGGTCGGCGCCGCGCGAGAGTGCGACGGTAGCGGCTGGCATGGCGGCCTCCTCGCCCGCCGGGGCCCGATGAGGCACCGATGCCGTGACGGCCGTACCAGGAGGATTCCGAGCGCGGAGGCTGCAACCGGCGGGGCCGGGCACGGTCCGGCGGACCGCGGCCGACGCCTTCACCATACGCCCCGCCTCCCGAGCGGGTGGCGGGCACGGTTGGCACCGAGATTGATCTTGGGGCTGGCGTCGGCCTCGGGATAAGAGCCGACCCACCGGTCTTCCCGTCACGTTCCCGGTGCTGGGCCTTCTCGCGGTGACTTCGGACGCTGGCCGCAGCGCCGTGCACAGTCCGCCCCTGGTCACGCCTCCCAGTAACTCTCAGTGGCGGCCTCGCGGATGCTGTCGTCGCGACCGCAGCCGTGATGGGCGATGAGTCGGACAACGGAGTTCCCGTACCGGGCGGCCAGCAGGGCAGCGCGTTGATGAATCACGGCTCTGTGCGCTGGCGCTGCGCGGAGCCGCCGTGTTCTTCGAGTACGTCGATTACGCTCCGTAAGTCAAGTTGGGTGTTCCCCTTATCGGGACCGTTCGCTCTGGCTGACGAGAACCGGCCGTCCGGTGAGAACTCCACCCGCAGCTTCCAGCCGAGCTGTGAGAACCTCATCGACCCGTCCTGCTCGCGAGCGACGTGCCAGCCGTATAGGCGGGCTGTCGCATCAAGGTAATGGGCGTCATGGCTTAGCGGTGAAGGCTCGGGTTCCGTCATGGCCCGATGCTCGCGTGGCTGGCGCAGGGGCGCCAGACGCCATGCCGCAGGCGCTCGCGGGTCCGGCGGGGATCGCCGCGCTGAACTGCCACTGCGGGGTAGCCGCTCTACCGTGAGAACGTGGGCGGCGACCAGGCGGACCCGGACCTCGATACTCGCGGTGCCGATGGCGGCCATGGCCGCTGGGTTCTCGCCAGCAGCCATATCGGCCGCGCACCGCAGACACGGTCATCTGGAAGGAGCACGTGGATGAGTACACCTCCGAACGATCCGGTGCCGCCCAATCCGACACCAGCGCCGGGCCCTGGCGGGCCGCAGCCCGGGCCCGTGCCCGGCCCGATTCCGCCGGCTCCTCCGCAGCCTGAGCCCGATCCGCGTCCCGCACCTGTACCCGCTCCGAACCTGGGCCCGCGGCCCGGCCCGATGCCGGGGCCCGCACCGGCACCCGAAGCGCTCGCCGTCTACCGCCGCAAGCGGGACTTCTCCAGGACCGCCGAGCCCACCGGCGGCAGCGCACCCGAGGCGCCGGGCGAGCCCACGTTCGTGGTGCAGATCCACGATGCGAGCACGATGCACTTCGACTTCCGGCTGGAGGTGGACGGCGTCCTCAAGTCCTGGGCGGTGCCCAAGGGGCCCTCCGACGACCCGCACGACAAGCGCCTGGCCGTGCCGACCGAGGACCACCCGATGGAGTACGCGGACTTCGAGGGCGTCATCGCGGAAGGCGAGTATGGAGCCGGCACCGTGATCGTCTGGGACGAGGGCACCTACCGCAGCACGGCGGCCGACCACCACGGCCGGCAGATCCCGTTCGACGAGGCACTGGAGCACGGTCACGCCTCCTTCCGCCTGAACGGCCGCAAGCTGCAAGGCGGTTACGCACTCACCCGGATCCGCCAGGACGGAGATCGCGAGGCATGGCTGCTGGTCAAGCGCGACGACGCCCGCACCTCCCACCACGGCACGCCCAACCCGTCCCGGGCCCGTTCCGTACACACCGGACGGACCCTCAAGCAAGTCGCGGCGCAGGCCGGGGAAGGTGGGAGGGGCGGGCGGTGACTGGCACGCTGCTGGAACGGCTACCCGCCGACCAACGCGACCGTGTGCGAATCGCACAGCACACACCGTCCGCGCGGGCAGCCGAACGGCCGATGCTCGCCGTGCTCAGCGACCGCCGTTCCTTCGGCGGCGTCCGCGTCCGCGCCCTACGCGACGGCGACCGGGTACAGCTGCTCTCCCGCGGCGGCAAGCTCTGCGAACGCAGCTACCCGGAACTCGTCCACGCGCTCGCCGGCCAGTCCTGCCGCGAATTCACCGTGGACGGCGAGATCGTCGCCGTCCACGACGGGCGAACCGACTTCTCCCTGCTCCAGCAGCGCAGCGGAATCACCGACCCGCGAGCTGCCCTCGCCGCCAGCATCCCGGTCTTCTACTACCTCTTCGACCTGCTGCGCCTCGACGGCCATGACCTCACTCTGCTGCCGCTGCGCACCCGCAAGGCGCTCCTGCGCGGCGCACTCGCCTTCGACGACCCGCTCCGCTTCACCCCGCACCGCAACCATTGGACCCGCGGCTCCTCGACACTGCCTGCGCCCGCGGCTGGGAGGGCTTGATCGCCAAACGCGCCGACGCGCCGTACGTCCGCCGCCGATCGCCCGACTGGCTGAAGCTCAAGTGCGAGGGCGGCCAGGAGTTCGTCATCGGCGGCTTCGCCGAGCCCGCCGGCAGCAGGATCGGCTTCGGCGCCCTGCTGCTGGGCTACGCCGAGGTCGGGCGCCTGTGCTACTCCGGCAGGGTCGGCACCGGCTTCGATGCCCGCACACTGCGCGAACTGCAGCACCGCCTCGACGGGCTCGAACGGAGCGCCCGCCATTGGACGACGAGATCCGCGAGTGCGCGGCCCACTGGGTGCGCCCGGAGCTGGTCGCACAGGTCGGCTTCACCGAGTGGATTCGCGCAGGCCAACTGCGCCATCCCCGCTACCTCGGCCTGCGCGACGGCAAGTCTCCGACCGAGGTGGTGCGCGAACAGGCCGCAGTAGGAGGATCGTGAGTCCCGACCAGGTGTTCCCTGCCGGCCGACCTCAACGCCGAGCTGGTCACCGCCCGCGGCCTTCCCGCACCGACGGCATCAGCCGCCCGGGCCCTCAGGGCTGCCTCTGCAGTGTGGTGTTCGGCGCGGTCCCGTAGGCGTCGCGGTAGTGGGCGGCGAAGTGGCCGGGGTGGGCGAAGCCCCAGCGCATCGCGATCTGCGTCACCGTGGTGGTCCTGGGGTCGGCGGCGAGCAGGTCGCGGTGTGCGGCGTCGAGCCGCACCCGCCGCAGGTATGCCAGTGGGGTGGTGCCCAGGTGCCGGCGGAAGGCGTATTGCAGCGCCCGGGGGGTGACGTGCGCGGCTGCGGCGAGCTGCGTGAGTGTGAGGTCCTGGTCGGCGTGGGACTCGATGAACGCGATCGCGCGCCGCAGGGTGTCGGGGGTGGCGTCCGTGGTGTCGGCCCGCCGCCCAGTGTCGCGGGCGGTATGCGGCAGGGCGGCCAGGGTGGCGGCGGCCAGGTGCTGGGCGGCGGTGGACACCAGGAGGTCGTGGGTGCAGGCGACGGGGTCGTGGAGGACGTGGTCACGCACGTAGGCGACGGCGGCGGCGAGCTGCCGGTTGGCGGCCGGCGTGACGGCGCGGGCGCCGGTCAGGCGTACCGGGCGCTTGCCGGTGCTGGGAGCCACGGCTTCCAGCAGGGCGGTGTCGAACAGGGCGATGGTGTAGCGGGCGGCGCGGACCTCCCCTTGGTACGGCTGGTCGGGCGGGGCAAGGAGGAACGTCTCACCAGGCCCGAACACCTCATCGCGGCCGCCGCTCAGGTCGGCGAGGGTGCCCGCGTGCATGCTGACCAGGCACACCCGCCCCAGGTCGTGGGCGTCGTAGGCCATCGTGTAGCCGAAGTCGAGGCGGTCCATCGCGACCGGGCCGGCCGCCCGGCGACTGATGCGCACCCGTGCGTTCTGGACGGGGCCACCGATCCGCATCGGCGTGTACGCAGACGACAGGAACTCCTCCGTCTCCCCCAAGCTCGTGCTGTCGAACAGCAGGGATTGCCCCATCACCATCACCGACCGGTCCGGTCGCCCTTCCTCCCACAGGTGCCTGCCGCCGGGCGGGCACGCCGCGCCCACGCTACAGGGAGCCGGGCCACCGAACACACCACGAGGAGACGTTCCGCGGTGAGCGCTTCGCTCCTGGGACCCCGGCCCTGACCTGTTCGTTTCCGGGGCTGCGGGCAGTGCGGCGGAAGTGATCCTCTGAGGGACGGATTCCGCTCGCCGGGTCCGGCTTTCCGAAAAATGGCCCACCAACTCCTCCTCACTCACGGTCGAACCCTGGCCCCACCGGAAGGCACGCCTTGCATGACGACACCTTCCGCCCGCCCCAGGCCGGTGCGGGCATGCGCGAAGAGATCACGCGCCTCGTCGCAGAAGCCGAGCGGCTGCTGCGGGGCGGGCTGTGGGATCCGGCGCAGGGCAACGCCGCCCTGGCCCGAGAGACCGCCACCGGACTAGCGGAGGCGGTCCGGGAGGAGAGCGTGCAGGGGCGACTTCCGTTCCCCGAGCGCCTGGAACGCCTGCGCGAAACCCTCGCAGTCATCGCCATCGCCATCGCCCGCACCCACGGTCAACTCACCTGGTTCCTCGCCCAGGCCGGCGCTGCTCTCGCTCCCGTCCTGCAGTGGAGTGCCCTGCCCGCCGACCAGAAGTGGTCCTTCGGCACCGTCGTCCCGACGCCCGACGACCTCGCCGACGCCGAACAGGCCGTTCGCCGCCTGCACTTCGTCCTCGCCCACATCGGCGCCGCGGAACCGCCACAGGCAACGGGCGAAACCCGGGCACCGGCGCCTCACAGCTGAGCACCCGGGAACCGGACACCTGCTCGCCGAGGCCCCTGCCGGGTAGACGTTCAGCCCTCAACCCGGCGCTTGCTGAGCCAGGCGACCATCTCGGGGTCGTGGTGGTCGAAGAACAGCGTCGTGCCGGTGTCGAGGGCGGCGATGGCGGCCATCTGCCCGTCGGTTAGGCCGAAGTCGAAGACGTCGATGTTCTGCGCCATCCGTCCAGGGTTGACGGACTTGGGGATGGTGACGATGTCGCGCTGGATCAGCCACCGCAGCACGACCTGGGCCACGGACTTGCCGTGCGCGTCACCGATGCCGGCCAGGACGGGGTGGGTGAACAGGTCGTTTCGGCCTTCGGCGAAGCCGCCCCACGCCTGGTGCTGGACATGGTGCTGGCGCATCAGGGCGTGGTCGGCGGTCCGCTGGAAGAACGGGTGGGTCTCGATCTGGTTGACCTGCGGGCTGATCTCGTTGTTGAGGATCAGGTCCAGGAGCCGGTCGGGGTAGAAGTTGGCGACGCCGATCGCCCGCGCGAGGCCCTCGCGGTTGGCGGCCTCCATGGCGCGCCACTGGCCGTAGACGTCGCCGTAGGGCTGGTGCATCAGGTAGAGATCGATGTGGTCGAGGCCGAGCTTGGCCAGGGAGGTCTCCAGGGCGCGGCGGGTGTTGCCTTGGGCGGGCGCGTCCTGGACCCACAGCTTCGTGGTGATGAACAGCTCCTCGCGGGGGATGCCGCTGTTCTTGATCGCCCGTCCGACGGCCTCCTCGTTGCCGTAGGCGGCGGCGGTGTCCAGGAGTCGGTAGCCGGCAGCCAGGGCGTCGGCGACGGCCTGCTCGGTCTTCTCGGCGGGAATCTGGTAGACACCGAAGCCGAGGATCGGCATCTCGACGCCGTTGTTCAGGGTGACGTGCTGCACGGTGTACTTCCTCATCGTTCGATCTGGGGGATGCCATTCGGCCAGGACGGGGTACACGGGACACCGGTCCCAGCGTGACCGCCCGACCGCCGAACCGCTCGGAGGTCTTCGAAGGGCGGGCAGGACGGCGGGTTCACAGCGGCGGCATCAGGCCGGCCTTCCGGACGCGCTTCCTTCAGCAAACACCGCCCGGGACGCCAATGGGACGGTGAAGCAGACCCTGATAGGCACCCCCACGCTGGCGCCTTCGCGAGGTATGCGGTCGTAGGGTCAGGGTATGGACCGCCGCCGCGAGATCCGCGACTTCCTCACCACCCGCCGGGCCCGGGTCACCCCCGAGCAGGCCGGCCTCATCCTCTCCCCGCTTTCCGGTGCGCGCCGAGTCCCCGGCCTGCGCCGCGAGGAGGTCGCCCAGCTCGCCGGTGTCAGCGTCCCCTACTACACCCGTCTGGAACGCGGCGACGCTCACGGCGCCACCGACGCCGTCCTCGACGCCATCGCGCGTGCCCTCCGACTGGACGACGCAGAACGCGCTCACCTCTTCGACCTCGTCCGCGCCGCCAACGCCGCCGCCAGCAGTGGCGCAACGCCGTCTCGGCCCGCCCGGCAGCCCGTCCGCCCGAGCCTGCGCAACCTCGTCGAGACGATCGGCGGTGTCCCCGCCTACATCCGCAACGCCCGCCTCGACCTCCTCGCGGGCAACGCCCTCGCCCAAGCCCTGTTCGCCCCGATCTTCGACAGCCCCGCCCGCCCGGCGAACGCCGCCCGTTTCACCTTCCTCGACCCCGCCGCGCCCGCGTTCTACCCCGACTGGGACGCCGTCGCCGACCAGAACGTCGCCACTCTGCGTGCCGAAGCCGGACGCAACCCCTACGACAAGGCGCTCTCCGACCTGATCGGCGAACTCTCGACCCGCGGCGGCGATGCCTTCCGCGGGCGCTGGGCCCGCCATGACGTACGCCACCACCGCGCCGGCGCGAAGCGCATCCACCACCCCCTCGTCGGCGACCTCACGTTCACCTACGAAACCACCCAGCTCACCGCCGACGACGGCCTCTACCTCATCCTGTGCACCGTCCCGCCCGGCAGCCGGGACGCCGAAACCCTCGGCCTTCTCGCCAGCTGGAACAGCCCCCAGCCCGCAAATCGATCGGCACCTGATATCACTTCTCACGGGCAGTGATCAGCCAACCCAGCGGGGGCACACCATCGGCGCCTCACCCGGGCAGGGCCAGCGCTGGCAGGCACATGTGGTGCCGAGCCCGGATGGCTGCCCCCATAGGCTCGCCTTGCCGATGATCTCCACTCGTAACCTGACGCCCGTGGCCGCCTACACGGGCGCGCCAACCACGGGCGTGTACATCTCCGATCACCTCATCGGATACGTGCAGCGGTGACGGCGGACGCGGGCAATCGCGGTCAGCGCAGCCGGGTGGCGTACAGACAGGTGTGATGACCTGGTCCGGAGACGGCGCCCAGCAGTTTTGCCACCTCGCCCTGAATCTCCACCTGGAAAGTGCCGGCATCGTCGGCGTAGATCGGAATGCCGTCGGCGGTCAGCTCGCCGGTGGCGTGGACAACGACGACCTCGGGCGGCCGGTGCGCACCTGGCGGGCCCGGCAAGGTGACGGCGTAGCGCTCGGTGATGTTCACGGCAGGCCTCATCTGGCGGGTGGGACGGCCCCCGCGCTGGGGAGAGCAGCACGGACACTGGGACGGATGGTGAAGACCTCATTGGTACCGCTGATCTCCAGCAGTCTCCTGGTCTGCGGCAGCGGGGCGGCCAGCACCAGCTCAATGCCGCAGGCGTGAGCATCCAGACGCGTCTGGAGCAGGGCGTTGAGGCCGGTGCAGTCGCAGAAGACGAGACGGGACAGGTCCACGACCAAGCGCTGCAGGCCGTTCTCGAGCGCGCAGGCCAATGCGTCCTGCAGGAGGCCCCGCTGTCCGAGGTCGACCTCGCCCTCCAGACAGACGACACTGGTGTACCCCGCCAGATCTGCGGTGGTGATCCGAAGGGCCGGATCAGCGCACGCGCCGGGTGGGTCGGGGCCGTGGCGGGCGGACATGAGCGGGTGGGCTCCTCGCGCGGGGAAAGCTGTCCGCTTACGATCCTCCCCCCTCTCGCCGACCCGAGTCCACCACCCGCGTGTACTGAAGGCGACCACTCGTTCAGCCCCGGCGTCACTCCCTGCAGCGGCCCAAGCCAACGAGCAAGGGGCCGGGGCGTACGAGTGGCCGTCCGGGCGCAGGGCGGGCACGGTGAGGGGCACGGAGCCGACGGTGGACCGGATCGCGAACCCCTGGAGCGAGCGCACGCCCTACGGCCGGGGTCGGCCGTGGACGGCCAGGGTGGACATGTTCCTGGCCGGTGGTCTGGAGCCGGGGAGGGTGGAGCGGTGGGTGCCGACGGCCTCGCTGCTGCACTCCAACGGGGACGCCATGGACATCGCGATGCGCGACGGGCGGATCGTCGGGGTGCGTGGTCGCGCCGCCGATCGGGTCAACCGCGGTCGGCTCGGGCCGAAGGACCTGTTCGGCTGGCAGGCGAACGCCTCGCCCGACCGGCTGGTTCGGCCGCTGGCGTGAGGCGGGCGGCTGATGGAGTGCGGCTGGGACACGGCGATGGGTCGCGTGGTGGCGCGCTCCAAGGAGCTGCTGGCCGAGCGGGGGCCGGGCTCGATCGGCTTCTACACCAGCGGGCAGCTGTTCCTGGAGGAGTACTACACGCTCACGGTGATCGCCCGGGCCGGCATCGGCACCAACCACCTGAACGGCAACACCCGTTCGTGCACCGCCACCGCCGGACAGGCGCTGAGGAGACCTTCGGCTCCGACGGCCAGCCAGGTTCCCTGCCTTCGATGTGATCGCCCTGTTCGGCCACAACATGGCCGATACGCAGCCAGTGTCGTGGATGCGGATCCTGGATCGGCTGGCTGGCCCCGGGGCGCCCCGGCTGCTCAGCGTCGATCCGCGCCCCACCCTGGCGGCCTGGCACGCGGCCGTGCACCTCGCCCCGCGGGCGGGCACCAACGTGGCCCTGCTGAACGCTCTGTTGCACGAGATCATCCGCACCGACCGCAACTACATCGAAGCCCACCCCGTTGGCTTCGAGGAGCTCCGGGCACAGGTTCCAACACCGGGGCCTTCTCATGGCCCATGAGCTGCGCGTGCCCCGATGCCCCGAGCGGAGAAACGCGATGGCTGGACGACCACCCCATCAGGCACGCAAGCGCGTCAGCTGCCGTATCAGGAGAGCAGCGCGCGCACGGCATCCTCGATCGGACCGTGCGTTGCGACTGGCGCCCCGGTCACGCGAGTTCGCCAAGTGCCGGGGCGATGGTGGCCCCTTCGTCGAAGAGCTCGATGAGCCGCGGGTTGACGTACGAGGCCCGGCACAAGCCGGGGTGTTGCCCAAGTAGAGCTCCACCTCCCGTACGACCCTGGCCGCGGCCCGCTTGCGCGCGGTCTGCAACTCTCCTGCCACCAGCTGCGGCACCACCAGGCCCACCGCCGCCAGGACGGTGGCGTTCCAGGTCCGGAAGTCCTTGGCCGTGAGGTCGGTTCCGCTGACCTCGTGCAGGTATTCGTTTAGGTCGCTGCCGTGGACCTCGTGCCACTCCCGCCCCTGGTAATGGATCAGCAGCCGGCCACACCGGGGTGGCGGCTGCTCAGCAGTGCTTGCAACACCGGGCGGGTCGGCCAGGGCCGCGACCCGCTGCCGGCCGGACTTCGCCGGGTAGTTGAACCAGACCTCGCCGCGTCCCAGGGTGACGTGCGGGCGCAGGATGCTGGTCAGTCCGTAGGAGCCGTTGTCCCGGGCGTAGGCGTCGGATCCGATTCGGAACAAGCCCAGGTACAGCAGCCGGACCGCGCAGGCCAGGACTCGATCGCGCACCAGCCCGCGCCGCAGGAGGTCCTGTTCCACGGCGGCCCGCAGCTTCGGCAGGCAGGCCGAAGCCTCCAGGACGTGTTCGTGCTTGCCCTGGTCACGCAGGGCCCGGAAGTCCGGATGGGAGAGGTACTGCCGGCACCCGGCCTCGTCCGTGCCCACGGCCTGCAGGTGGCCGTGGGCGAGCGGGCAGATTCACACGGCGGTCCAAGCCGGAGGAACGACCCGCGCCTTGATCCGGGCACGCCCGTCCCCGGCCACCGGGGAGCCGTCGGGCGTCCCGCGCCTGTGCCGTCTACGCCGGTACCCCGGCTTGTGCAGGTCGCTGGTTCTCCGGCGCATCTGCCAGCTTCCGATCAGGGCCCGTTATTCGGGCGGGGCTCGGCGAACCGGGCCCCGGCCCGGTCGCCGAGGGCGGTGACCCAGCTCGGCAGGCCCGACAGCTCGGCCGCCTCGGCGCCCTGGACATCGTGGAGTGGCCGGTCGCCGGCGGCGGGCAGGGCCCGGGCGACGAGTGCGAGCAGCCGGGACGTGGTGGCCGGCGCCAGCCCCTGCACCCGGACACCGATCTTCGCCGCGGGCGTGAGGATCAGCTCGGGGCGGCGCCGCTCGGCGGCCCGGACGATCGCGCGAGCTGCCCGCTCGGCGTCCATGGAGAGCAGGGGCAGGCTGGCTGCGGCGGCGAACCAGCCGTACTCGGCCCCCGGTCGGCCGTGGAAGCGCGCCGCGGTGTGCGACCCGGTGCGCATCAGCCCCGGTAGGACGGTGGTGACGCTGACTCCCGTCCCTGCGAGTTCCGCCCGCAGCCCCTGGGAGAAGCCCGCGGCGGCGAACTTTGCGGCCACATACGGCAGCAAGTGGGGCGCGGGTATCCGGCCGCCGACGGACGAGACGGTGACAACCGTGCCGGCCCTGCTGGCCCGTAGGTCGGGCAGGGTTGCCAGGGTCAGGCGCAGTGGTGCGAAGTACATGGTCTCCATTGCCTGCCGGAAGTCCTGTTCGCGCAGGGCCGCCAGGGGGCCGACCTGGATGATTCCGGCGTTGTTGACGAGGAGGTCCAGCGAGCCGAACCGCTCGTGCACCGCGTCCAGGAGCTCGCTGGGGGCATCGGGTTCGGTGACGTCGCAGGTGAACGAGGCGGCGTCGGATCCCTCGGCTCGCAGTTGCCGCTCTGCCTGGGCGAGGGCGTGCGCGTCGCGGGCGCAGAGCATCACGCGGGCGCCGTGGTGGGCCAGTTCCCGGGCGATGAGCAGACCGAGCCCTCGGGAGGAACCGGTGACCAAGGCGGTGCGGCCCATGAAGCGGTGCGAAGGTGCGGGCATGGCAAACTCCTGGCCGGCCGGGACGGGGGATCAGGGCTTGAAGAGCACCTTCACCGCGCCGTCCTGCTTCTTCTGGAACATCTCGTAGGCCGCGGGGGCGTCGTGGAGCGGGACGTGGTGGGTGGCGAAGGTGTCGACGCCGAGCGGGTCGTCGTCGGTGAGCAGCGGGAGGATGTCGTCGGCCCAGCGGTGCACGTTGGCCTGGCCCATGCGGAGCTGGATCTGCTTGTCGAACATGGTGAGCAGGGGCAGCGGGTCGCTCTGGCCGCCGTAGACGCCCGAGAGGGAGATGGTGCCGCCGCGTCGAACGATGTCGATGGCGAGGTACAGGGCGTGGAGGCGGTCGACGCCGGCGTGCTCCATCAGCTTGGCGGCCAGGGCGCTCGGCAGCAGGTTGGTGGCCTGGGCGGCGAGTTTCGCCGCGGGCGAGCCGTGGGCTTCCATGCCGACCGCGTCGATGACAGCATCGGGGCCGCGCCCATCGGTGAGGTCGCGGACGGCACCGACGAGGTCCTTGCCGTATTCGTTCAGGTCTAGGACGCGGACGCCCCGGTGTCGGGCCCGCACCAGCCGTTCGGGGACGAGGTCGACGCCGATGACTTGGGACGCGCCGCGGTGCAGGGCGATCCGGCAGCTCATGTCGCCGATCGGTCCCAGGCCCAGGACGACGAGGCTGCCGCCCTCGGGCACGGCTGCGTACTCGACGGCCTGCCACGCCGTGGGCAGCACGTCGGAGAGGAAGACGAAGCGGTCGTCCACGGGCCCGTGCGGCACCCTGATCGGCAGGGTATTTCCGAACGGGACGCGCAGCAACTCGGCCTGCCCGCCCGGGACCTGCCCGTAGAGCTTGGTGTAGCCGAACAGTGAGGCGCCGCTGCCGTACTCGCGCACCTGGGTGGTCTCGCATTGCGAGTGCAAGCCCTGCCCGCAGGTGTGGCAGGTTCCACACGAGACGTTGAACGGGATGACCACCCGGTCGCCGATGTTCACCGTCGTGACGTTGGGTCCGGTCTCCGCAACGATGCCCATCGATTCGTGACCGAGGATGTCACCGACGTCGAGGAAAGGGCCCAGCACCTCATAGAGGTGGAGGTCCGAGCCGCACAGCCCGCTAGTGGTCACCTTGACGACCACGTCGGTCGGGTCCTTGATGGCCGGATCGGGAACGCTGTCGACACGGACATCTCGCCTGCCGTGCCAGGTCAAGGCCTTCATCATCACTCCTCGCGGGGACCGTACCAACTCTCTTTCCGGGCGTCTGTCCACATCCTGGTGTGCGAAACGGTGGCCTCGACCCAGGCGCAGGCCGCGCCTAGGGCTGGCCGAAGCACCCGCTCCAGCCGGCCCGAGGCTCGAACGACCGGAGGGCTCAGTGCGCCCCCGCCGGGAAGCGTTCCCAGACCCGGTGTGTGCTCAGCTGCTCCACCAGAGAAGAGATGGCCCTCGCCGCGTCGGTCTCGGTGAACACACCGGGTGCCTGCGGGTCGACCCCGGCCGCAGCCCAGAGTGCGCGGGCGTCCGCGAGGCCGGCGATCGGTTTGGCGTGGCGGTAGGCCTCGTTGATCAGCAGGACGATCCGGGAGTCGAGCGTCGGCTGCCCGCCTGCGACCGCGCCGGACTTGGCGTCCCGAGCCCCTCGGTCGTCTGCGCCCGGCGCAGGCGCGTCGGCCACCAGGAGGGCATCAAACTCGACGGACCGGGCGGCGCCGAAGGTCCGCTGCACAGCGACATTCTCGGCCAGTGGCGCTCCGGTGGGTCCGATGACCAGCGGCAACAGCCCTGCGCCCAGCGCGGTTTCACGCATCGCGCGTACCACTCCGGGGTCGCTGCCAGCGCCGGTGATGATGCCGAGCACGCGGCCGGTCGCCGGCCAGCGCTGCCCCAGCTGAGACAGGGCCGCACTGGCGGTGGTGTCGGCGGGCGCCGTGCCCGCCGGTGCGGGCAGACCCAGGCCGGTGGCTACCTCTCGGCAGAGACCTTCGTCGATCCGCGCCAGCACGGTCAGGACGCGTTCCTTGATCGCCTGCTCGTACACCTTCGACAGCTCGAAGGTATAGGCGGCGATCACGTGTTCGCGCTCGACCGGGCTCAGGCTGAGCCAGAACAGGCGGGGCTGGCTGAAGTGGTCGTCGAATGAGGCGGGCGCCTCGCGCACCTTCGCGGCCGCGGCGATCGGGGTCGGGTACTCCACGAAGGCGTGCTCGCCGGCGCCGGCGAAGAACGGGCAACCGCCGTCCAGCGAGTTCGGCTTGTACGGGGCGACGCCGCTGTGCACCGCGTCCTGGTGGAAGCCGTCGCGCTGCATGTCGTTGACGGGGGCGTGGGTGCGGTTGATGGGGATCTGGGCGAAGTTGGGACCGCCCAGGCGGGTGATCTGGGTGTCGAGGTAGGAGAAGAGGCGACCGGAGAGCAGCGGGTCGTCGGTGATGTCGATGCCCGGCACCAGGTGGCCGGGGTGGAAGGCGACCTGCTCGGTCTCGGTGAAGTAGTTGACCGGGTTGGCGTTCAGGGTCAGCAGCCCGATCGGCTGCACCGGGGCGAGTTCCTCGGGGACGATCTTGGTGGGGTCGAGGAGGTCGATGCCCTCGAAGGACTGCTCGGGGGTGTCGGGGAAGGTCTGGATGCCGAGTTCCCACTGCGGGAAGTTGCCCGCCTCGATCGCGTCGGCGAGGTCGCGCCGGTGGAAGTCCGGGTCCATGCCGCCGATCAGCTGGGCCTCCTCCCAGACCAGGGAGTGCACACCGGCCTTCGGCTTCCAGTGGAACTTGACCAGCGTGCTCGCCCCGTCGGCGTTGATCAGGCGGAAGGTGTGGATCCCGAAGCCCTCCATCATCCGCAGCGAACGCGGGATGCCCCGGTCGGACATGTTCCAGATGGTGTGATGGGTGGCCTCGGTGTGCAGCGAGACGAAGTCCCAGAATGTGTCGTGGGCGGACTGCGCCTGCGGGATCTCCCGGTCCGGGTGCGGTTTGCCCGCGTGGATGACGTCCGGGAACTTGATCGCATCCTGGATGAAGAACACCGGGATGTTGTTGCCGACCAGGTCGAAGACGCCCTCGGAGGTGTAGAACTTCGTTGCGAAGCCCCGGGTGTCGCGGACGGTGTCGGCCGAGCCGCGCGAGCCCAGCACGGTGGAGAAGCGCACGAACACCGGTGTCTGCACGCCTTCCTGGAGGAACGCGGCCTTGCAGACGCTGCCGGCGGTTCCGTAGCCGCGGAACACGCCGTGGGCGGCGGCGCCGCGGGCGTGCACGACCCGCTCGGGGATCCGCTCGTGGTCGAAGTGCGTGATCTTCTCCCGCAGGTGGTGGTCCTGCAGCAGGACCGGCCCGCGCGGACCGGCCTTCAGCGAGTGGTCCGAGTCCGGCAGCCGCACTCCCTGAGCGGTGGTCAGGTAGCCGCCGTTCTGCGCCGCCGCGTCCGCAGGAACGCCGATGTCGCGGCCGGTCGGCGACAGCGGCAGGGGCGCGCGCTGGTCTGGCTTCGGGCCCAGGGGTGCCCTGGGTTCGGTGGGCTCAGCCAGCGGCGGCGGCTTGCTGCCCGGGGCACCGGGCACCGTCACCGACGGGCGGCCGTCCTCACGCACCGTCTCAGCGACGGCATCGACGAACTTCTTCACAGGGCCCGGCTTGTCGTCCATCGTTCCTCCGGTATGGGCGGGCATGGTCACTGGACCGCCGCCCGCGTGGTTAATGGTGATGTACGAACTATCTCGACGGGCGGTTCTCCGTGGGGCATGACACACCCTGGTGGGAAACGCTCCGTCTTTTCGCCTGCCCTCGTAGTGGCACATGGAGAGGGGGTCGAGGGAGGATTGGCAGAGGGGGCTGCCCAGCCAGAAGGCATCCAAGCCCATCGCGGCCAGTTGCGGCCGTCGCGGGTACGGCTCGTCGCGTGCGTGATGGGCTGATCAGCTTCAGCCGGCCCGGGGCGGGTGCGGCTGCTCGGTGGCGTCCTGCTCAGAGTCAGGGCGCTTGGTGGCGTCCTCGTCCTGCCTGGCGCGTTCGATGTGCTCGGTGTTCTTCTCGTCGACGTCGTCCTTGAGATGTGACAGGTCCTTGGACTTGCGGTGGGCTCGCTCGCGGTCGAACTCGTTCAACAGACTTGCCTTCCTACTGTCGCCGGCGGGATGGCTGGGGCCGCGGAAGCGTCGTCAGTCGGGCCATGCGCCGGTCAGGCGATGGGTGCCGACGGCGCCGCTGCGGTCGACCGCGGCCTTGACGAGGGCGAAGACCGCCCCCTGCAGGGCGGCGGCAGTCAGTACCTCTCTCCAGGTGCGGTCCTGGTCGGTGGCCTGGGGCGCTTTCTCTTCGTGTCCGAGTAGGGCCCACAGGCGCTTGAAGAGGGCGCCTGCGATGACCCCTCCGAAAGCGCCGAACACCAACCCGAATGGCTTGTAAAGGATCTTTGCCATCGCGACCTTCTTCATGCATGTGGCCGCCGGGAGAGACGGCTGCTGTGCGTCTGTCCCGCGATGGGTGTGGACAACCGCTCGCCGCGGAGCAGGCTGCCCTGATCAGATGGCGAGCAGGTCGGTGAGGTCGTCGGCGTGCTCTTCCTCCTCTTCGAGGATGGACTCGATGAGGCGCCGGGTGGTGGGGTCGTGGTCGCCGAGCCAGCGGGCGATCTCCTGGTAGGTGGAGATGACGATCCGCTCGGCCAGCAGGTTGTGCTCCAGCATGGCCTTGAGGTCCTTCTCGTCCGGCGCGGTGTAGTCGGTGTGGGCGCGCTGGACGAGGGTGGCGGGGTCGAAGTCCGGTTCACCGCCGAGCTGGGCGATCCTCTCCGCGGCCCGCAGGGCGTGCTGCATCTCCTCGGCGGCGTGCTCGGTGAACTCGGCCGCCACCTGCGCGCGGTCGATGCCGGTAGCGGAGATCGCGTGCCGGGTGTAGCGCAGCCAGCAGACGACCTCGGTGGCGACCACGTCGTTCAGCACCGCGATCACCTTCCCGGTGTCGAGGCCGTAGGTGCTCGTCACCGCGCCCTCGGCCATCTTCTGCCGGGCCTCGTCCCGGATCCGGCTCACGTCGATCACGAAGTCGTCGCCTGCCACGGTGTGCTCCCAAGGGTTGGAGAAGAACGGTCCCGGCTCGTCTTCCCGGGCACTGGATTTGTCATGCCGGATTGCTCACGGCTCCACCGGTTCGCACCGGAACCGACTCCATGTCGACCCGGCCACCCGTGTTGACGCGGTCGCGCTCAGCCCGCGTCGGGCAGGCGAGCCTGAAGGTTGCCGTCGCCGTCCGTCCGGGTGGCGAATCTCGGCTGCGGGGCGGTAGCCGGGCCACCCACGTTCCAGCCGTCCGAGAGGCGGAAGACGCTGCCGTGCCAAGGACAGGTCACGCAGCCGTCGGCCACCTCGCCCTGCGAGAGGGGGCCGGAGAAGTGGCTGCAACGGTCGGCCAGGACGTGGAAGACGTCGTCGGATTCACGCACCACGAGCACGGGCACCTCGCCGATCATCCGGCGTGCTGCCTCGCCCGTGGCGAACTCCTCGACGCGTCCGAGCGTGTGCCAGCCGGGCTCCACCAGGTGAGCGACGGGCTCCGCCTTGTTCGCTCCTCCGGCCTGCCGGTAGGCCAGGTGGCCGCCGATCGCGGCCCCGGCGCCGACCGTCGTCAGCCCGGCGAAGCCCAACGCGCGCCCCAGCCCGCTCCGGCCTCGTGAGCGGGCGGCCCATGACGCGCTGTAGAGGCCTACCGCGGCGGCGATCAAGGTAGCGTGCAGCAGACCGGTGCGCATCTGCTGCTCATGCTGCTCGGCCCAGTCGACCCAGCCGCTCCACGCCGCCGGGGCGGCAGTGACGACGCCGACCGCGACCAGCAGGCGTGCGGCGCGCTCCGAGCCGGGCACGAGGTCGAGGACGCCCGCGGAGATCCACGCGCCGACCGGAACCTGGACCAGGGCCGGATGCAGCGGGTGGCCCAGGGGGCGGCCGTGCAGCACGCCGCGTAGCCGCCCCAGCGGCAGGCTCTGGACGATGCGCTTCAGCGGCTCGGTGACCGCGTCGAGCTCCTCAGAGGTGCCCACGGCGTCGAGCAGCTTCAGAGTCCGGCCGCCGATGCCGCCGTCGCCATCTGAACGGGCGGCGGCGGTGAGACGGGCGGTCAGGGTTCCCATGGGGCTCACGTTGCTCCCTTTACATGAGTCGGTGCGGGTTCGGGCTGGGCCGGCCATCGGACCAGCCGCCAACGGGCGCGGCTGCCCGTGGTGGCGCCTGCGCAGGTCAGCCGGTCAGTGCGTCGAGGTCGCGGAGGTAGTCGCCGAATCCGCCTCGGGCTCGGGAATTGCGGCGTGCGGAGGTGGTGACGGGGTTGCGGCTGGTGCGTTTGACGCGGAAGCCCGCCGCTTCCAGGGCGGCGACGAGTGTCCGGTCCTCGCCGACGGGTAGCGGCTGGAAGCCGCCGGCCGTGCGGTAGGCGTCGGCCCGCACGGCGAGGTTCGCCCCATGGACGTGCCGATGCCCCTCGGTGCGCTCCTCCTGGTGATAGTGCAGTCGAAAGGCCGTGGCGGTGCTACCCGGATGACCGCTCCAGTCCGCGACGCGGACCGTGCCCACGACGGCCTGCCAACCGCAGGCCGCGTAGGCGAGCTGGCGTGCGAGCCAGTCAGCCGGGACCCGGGAGTCCGCATCGGTGTGAGCCAGCCACACACCGTCAGGGGTCAGGGTCCTCTGCGCGGACAGGACGGTCGCCAGGGCGTGGCGGCTGCCCGCCGCGCGGGCCGCCCCGACGTTTCCCGCCGTCAGTTCCAGCAACTGCGCGCCGTGGCGGCGCGCGATGGCGGCGGTGGCGTCCCGGCATGCGTCGGCCGCCACGAGCATGTGGCACGGCAGGTCCCGTACTTGCGGGTGCCGGGCTGCCCGGTGCAGCGCGTCCAGGCAGTCGGCCAGCAGTTCCTCTTCGTCGCGGGCCGGCACGACGACGGCCAGGGCGCGGATCACGTCAGCCCCTCGATGGCGGCCACCGACAGGCGCTCCGCCGGGGTTCCGGGCTGGCGGGGACGGGTGAACACGTCGAGGAGGAAGTCCGGCTCGCAGTGGGCGGCGGTCCGCACCAGGGCCGGATGGCTGCGGACCCGCTGGTGGACTGCCTCGGCGCTTTGAGCGTGGTCGGCGACCGGGTGGCACCAGTGGACGAGTGCCAGAGTTCCGCCCGGCTCCAGGGATTCCACCGCGCGCTCCAGAAGGTCGGCGGTGTCGGCGGAGGTGAAGTAGTACAGCAGCTCGGACAGGACGACGAGGTCGAAGGTCTCCCCCGGCCAGTCGCCAGGCAGCAGGCGGTGCTCCACGCGCACGTGCGGCAGGTGCCCGAGCCGGGCGCGGGCTTGGGCGAGGGCACGTTCCTCCCGGTCACAGGAGAGCAGAGCCCGGCAGCGCCCGGCGAGCAGGGCGGACAGGACACCGACCGAGCAGCCGGGCTCGAAGGCGCTGCGGTACGTGCGCTCGGGCAGGGCAGCGAGGGTGAGGGCGTATTTGCGCTGCTCGTACCAGCGATCGGCGAGCCGCCAGGGGTCGGCCTGGTCGGCGTACATGCGGGTGAAGTAGTCCCCCGGCGTGCCGGCCCCCTGGTTCGCGGTGCCGTGTCGAGAGGCCGTCATCGCCAGATCACCTCGAACTCGCGACAGAAGTGGGCGAGTTCGGCGGGCGGCAGGATCGCCGCGTCCCCGGGCCGATCGCCGAGCGGCTCGGTCTGGCTGCGGAAGCACGCCAGTGCCGCTCGCTTGCGCTCCTGGGCGGCGAACGGCAGCGGGAGGCGGGCGGCGCGGTGCCACGGCAGCCGTCCGTCGCCCGGTGCGGCCCAGTGCCAGGCCCAGACCGGGTACTCCCACACCGCCACGCTCCGCGCTGCGCCGGCCGCGAGGGCGGCACGCCCTGCCGCCTCGTGGTCCGGATGGAGGTCCTGGCTGTACGGCGCGACGCACAGGTCGCAGTCCCGGAGCAGCTCGGCCAGTTGGCCGGCCAGCTCCCGCTCGTGCCGGGCGACCTTGCCGTCAGATACCCCGAGGGCCACGCTCTGCACGTCGGCGGCGCCCAGCCGGGCCAGGGCCTCGTGCAGTTCCCGGGTGCGGACGGCTGCCAGGTTGGGGGCCACCGGCGTGTGGCTGTGCGGGTGGGAGGCCTCGCCCGCTGTGACGGACACCAGGCGCAGCCGGACTCCGGAGGCGGCCAGGACGGCGAGCGTGCCGCCGAAGCCGAGGACCTCGTCATCCGGATGGGCGGCCACCACCAGGACCCTCGGGCGGCGATCCGGGCGGGTCGGCAGAGCGGCGAGCGGGTCGGCGGTGGGAAGGTCCCGGAGCCCGGGCCAGGCTTCCCACGCCGGTTCGGGGGTGCCGGGGGCCTGGATCGGGTCGGCCGGGGACGACCGAAGGTCATGGGTGGAGCGGGGCTGGGCTTGGCGGCCGGTCACGCATCCTCCCAGTCCAGGCGGGTAGCGGAGGCGGCCTTGCCGAGGGCGGCGAGGTCCCGTTCCGCGTGGTGCTGGCGCAGGTAGACGGTGAGGTCCGCGACGGCGCGGGCGTGCGCGGCGTCGTGGCCCAGTGGGGTGGCGCCGAGCGAGCGGCCGACCCGGACCAGGACGTCGCCGGCGGCGTCCTCGACGGCCGCGCGCACGCGCATCGTGCGCAGGCGCGCGGTGCCGTCGTTGTCGAGAGGGTCGGCGTCGACCGAGTCGGCTGCGCTGTCCAGCAGCGCTTCGGCGGTGGCCAGCCGGGCGTCGATGGCGCCGAGGTGGGCGAGGGCGTGCGGGTCCAGGTCCCACTTCCGTGAGGCGGTCAGGAGCGTGCTCGCGACCGCGCGGGCGCCGCCGTACCAGCATGCGGCGACGCCGATCCCTCCGTGGTGGAACCCGGGGCGTTCCAGGTAAGCGCCCGGCTCGCCAACCGGTCTGGCCCGGACGCCGTCGAGGTTGACGTCCAGGGTGTCACTGCCCGCCATGCCCGGGCCGGGCCAGCTGTCCGGCAGCGGTTCGACGCCGGGCTGCGCTACCTCGATGGCGAACAGTCGCCGCAGCTCACCCTCGCGGGCGGTGACGAGCGCGTGCGTGCACACCCTGGCGCCCGAGCAGAACGGCTTCACACCGAACAACCGCCAGCCGCCCGCCACCCGGCGCGCCTCCAGCGTGTAGCCGGGTGGTTCCGCTGCCCACACGCCCCAACGAGCCCCTCCATCGTCCGTCGGCAGGTCGCCCCTGCCCTCCGCGCCGAGTTCGGCGAGGATCGCCACGGCATCGGTGTGCCCCTCGGCGAGCCGGGCCAGGGACAGGTCCTGCTGCCCCCATCGCGTCAGCGCCTTCCACCGGGCACGGGTCCGGCCACCGCCTGGCAGCGGCAGATTCAGATCGCCACGGGCGGCCATTCGTGTGAACGCCTCGGCGATATACCGACGCTGTTGCGCTGCACCGGCATCGGCCTCCAAGGGCCCGCCCGCCATGAAGCTCATCAGGCGGCCTCCCCACGACGGCCAAGCTGGCAGCGCAGCCCCGCAGGCCATGACGGCAGGGCGGACGACCGGACGGACACCCCAGCGGTCATGATCTACTCCTCAGCATCGGGACGGACGTGCGCAGCGCCGACGCGCGGCGTCCTCTGACACTGCGCCGCGCACCGGACGCCTGCGACCGAGTGCCCGAGGACGCGGCGCCGCCCCCACGTGTGTTCGGGCCCGGCCAGGTTGTGTGAGGCCCGCCCGCTACCACCGGTACCAGCGGTTTCGGCCGCCCGAACCGCTGGTGCTGCGCACGAAGAACCCGATCAGCCAGATCACGAACACGACGATCGCCACCCACCAGAGGAACTTCAGCGCGAATCCCGCGCCGAAGAGGATCAAGGCCAGCAGCAGGACAAGGAGAAGAGGAACCATGGTCGACCTCCAAGGTCGGTACGGACGGGTGGAACCTTCTGCCCACCCATGGGGATCCAGTCACGCTCCGGGCCGCCGACCCGCGCGGGGCTGCGGCGATGGCGGGGAGCCGGCGGTCGTTGCCGTGGGCTCCGGCCGCTCAGGGTGTGCCGGTGCCCGCATCGGTTTTGACTACCGGCGGTTGAGAACCTCGGCGCTGACCGTCTGGTGCCAGCGGTTCAGTGTGCGTGTCTGCTCGGTGGCCCGCTGGATGAGTCGGTCGAGATCACCCGGGTCCAGGCGCGGCTCGTTGTCGGCGATGGCGCGCAGTGCCTGCCACAGCGCGGTCTTGCCTTCGACGCCGGCGCGCATGCCCTCCAGTTCGATCAGATCGCTCAGCGGAGAGCGGCGGGTCAGCGTTCCGTTCGGCTTGAGGCGTGCGATCCGTTCGCCCGCGAGGCCGAGCCAGGTGCGGTAGTGGCGTACGGGCACAGCGAGGCTGCTCATGATCCGTACGAGGGCGTCGCGGTCCTGCTCCACGTCACGGGCCAGCTGGCGCAGCTCGGCCGCGCGGCGGCTGCCCGGGTGGGTGTCGGCCATGCGGCGGGCGAGCGCGGCGCCACCGAACGCACCGGTGAGGTGGTCGTTCAGGTAGATACTCAGGGGTTCCGACAGGAGCATGGAAGTCATCGCGTGTCCTTCGAAGGGTTGGCCGACTGGGAACGCCGTACCGGAGCGGTCGCCGGGCCGGGCTCGCGCCCGGTGGGACCGCGCCGCGGCTGGCGGTCTTCGACTCCCCGTGCCGGGCGCGTTCCTTGTTCACGGTGCGCGCGGCGTTTTCCTTGGCACGCTTCTCGCTCTCACCCGCTCCTTCGCGCTGTCCCTGATGTGCTCCCGTTTGGCGCTCGATCCGCGAGGCATGGTCACGCCTTCCGTCTCGATGGTCGCGGGGCGCGTCTACCGCGCATCCGTGTAAGACACCCGGCAGTGGCGGCGGGCAAACCCGCCGCCACCTGTTCAGCTGTGTGTCGCAGGGCGTCGGTGATGGCGCCGACGGTGTGAACGGCCCGCTGCTGGAGGCTGCGTTGGCGCGCCCGGTCGTCGAAGCGGCCGTGCGCGCCGAAGTCGCGCTTGTCGTCCACCGGGGTGAACAGGTTGTCCGGTTCCCCGGCGCTGCGCCGGTGCCCGTCCTGCTGGGATTCGAAGCCCGTCCTGGCGAGGTAGCGGTCCAGCAGGCCAGGCGCGATGGCGTTGGCGACCAGCGTGGCCACGGTGCTGGCGCCGACCCAGTACTCGCGCCGGCGGGGATGGTCGGCCGCATAGAGCACGGCGCGGGCGGCGACCTCGGGCTGGAAGATCGGTGGCACCGGCTGCGCTCGCTCGGGCAGGCGGGAGCGGACCCAGTCGAACTGCGGGGTGTTCAGGGCTGGCATCTGCACCATCGTGGTCCGCACCTGGGTACCGGAGGCCAGGAGTTCACAGCGCAGGGCCTCGTTGAAGCCCTGGATGGCGTGCTTGGCGCCGCTGTAGGCGCTCTGCAGCGGGATTCCGCGGTAGGCGATCGCCGAGCCGACCTGCACAACGACACCCGCGTCGCGGGGCAGCATCCGCTTGAGGGCGGCGCGGGTGGCGTACACGTAGCCGAGGTAGCTGACCTCGGTGACGCGCCGGAACTCCTCGGGGGTGATCTCGATGAACGGGGCGAAGACGGAGGTGAACGCGTCGTTGACCCACACGTCGATCGGTCCGAGCTCGTCCTCGGCCTGCTGGGCGGCGGCCTCCACCGCCTGTGCGTCGGCCACATCCGCCTCAATGGCGATGACCTTGGCGGCGCCCGCCTGCTCTGTCTCGCGCACCGCCGCCTCCAGCCCGGCCCGGCCACGGGCGATCAGCGCGAGCCGGTCGCCGCGGGCGGCGAACGCGACGGCACAGGCGCGGCCGATGCCGCCGCTGGCTCCGGTGATCACGACGGTTCGCGGTACGGCTCCCACATCGTCCATGCTGCCCGCGTTTCCCCGATCCGGCGCGGCAAACGTCCGCGACCGGGCGGGTCGCTGGGGCTGGCCGTAGCGTCGAACGGGTGGACACGCCTCTTCTGGGGCGTGAGCGGAAGGAGGCTTTGATGGCAGCCGCAGCACTGTTCGATGTCGACGGCACACTGCTCGACACCAACTACTGGCACACGATCGCCTGGGCCGAGGCGTTCGCCCAGTTCGGCCACGCCCCGGCGATGGCCCGCATCCACGGGGCGATCGGCATGGGCGGCGACCAGCTCCTGGACCATCTGCTGGGCGAGGACCGCGACCGCGCCGAGGACGATGCCCTCAGCGCCGCCCAGCAGGCACTGTACGCACGCTTCTGGCCTCGCCTGCGGGCCTTCGAGGGGGCAGCCGGGCTGCTGCGGGCGCTGGCGGCCCGCGGCTGGACGGTCGTCCTGGCGAGTTCGGCCTCCAAACGGGACCTGGATGTCATGCGCCGCGCCCTCGACGCGGATGACGCGATCACAGCCGTCACCGGTGCGGACGACGTCCAGACCAGCAAGCCCGCGCCCGACCTGGTCCGCGCCGCCCTGGACAAGGCCGCCGCCCGTCCCGACGAGGCGGTCTTCATCGGTGACACCCTGTGGGACGTGCAGGCTGCGGCCAGAGCCGGCGTCCCGTGCATCGGTGTGCTGTCCGGCGGCTGGGCCGAACGCGACCTGCGCGCCGCCGGAGCCCTGGAAGTCCACCAAGACGTGGGGAAACTCCTGGACCAGCTGCCGGACACCGTCCTGGGCCACCCCCTGGCCACACCGGACCGCCTCGACGGTGCCGGCCGGGAGGCGGCCAACCGCCAGGGGCCATAGGTTGCCGACATGACCACCACCGAGGCGACGACGATCCTCACCGTGGGCGCGCGCGGGCTGGGCGAGGTGCGAGAGGCGACCAGGGCGGCCAACCGGCACCCCTCGCCGTGCACCGATTTCGAGCACGGCGTGCTGGCGTCCTACCGGTGGGCCACCGCCGCCCAGTCCGAAGCCCCCGTGACCGCTTCCACCACACCCGACGCCGCAGGGCCCTGCCGTGATCGACTCCTCGCCGAATGCCGGAGCGCCGCCGTGAAACTGCGTGTCGCCATGCACAACGGCACCGACGCCGGCTACGCCCTCGGCGCCTACCAAGCACTGGCCTGGCTCTGCGGTCACCACGACGACCATCCGTGACCCAGGGCCACCGGGCCGCCCCCGGACGCACGGACTCGGCAGCTTCCGCCATAGCTCCGGGATCTGCGGGAAGGAGCAGCAGCGTGGGTCAATTCGATTCGTTCAGCGCGCTGTTGGACTACCCGGTCTACGTCGTCACCGCGGCGGTCGGTGAGGAGCGTGCGGGGTGCCTGGTGGGCTTCGCGGGCCAAGTCTCGCTTCAGCCGCCCCGGTTCACCGTGTGGATCTTCAAGGCGAACCACACCTACGCCGTCGCGTCGCGCTCGCGGGTCCTGGTGGTCCACCTGCTGCCGGCACGCGGCCATGACCTCGCCGAGCTCTTCGGTGGTCTTACCGGCGACGAGGTCGACAAGTTCGCCGCCACCACGTGGGAGCCCGGGCCGGGTGGTGTCCCGGTGCTGACGAGTGCCATGGCCTGGTTCGCCGGCCGCGTCCTGGACCGGGCAGACTGGGGCGACCACGTGGGTTTCCTCCTCGAACCGATCGACACCGTGACCGCGCTCGACGACAGGCCGCTGACGTTTCACGACGTCAAGGACATCGACGCCGGACACCCCGCACAGCCTGAACGAGGGCGCCGGGACGAGTTGGGACGAGGCGACCGGTGACGCCCAGGTCGGGTGGCGCGTCAGAAGGGCGCGACGAGAGCCCACAGGAGCGCGCTGACCGGCTGTGGAGCGAGATGCTCCAGGAGGTCCGCGTGTCCCAGACCGGCGCACAGATCCTCTTCGGGTTCCTCCTCAGTGTCGCCTTCACCCCCCGTTTCGCCGCGCTGTCCGACTTCGACAAGGGCCTCTACGACGTCACCGTCGTCCTGGGCGCCATCGCCACCGGAGCACTCGTCGCACCGGTCGCCTTCCACCGCTTCCTCGCCGGCCACGGCATGAAACCGGAGCTGATCCGCGTCGCCGGCCGACTCATCACCACCGGCCTCATCACGCTCGCCCTGACCATCACCACAGCCCTCCTGCTCCTGCTGCGCACCGCCACCGGCAACGCGACCGTGGCGTGGATCCTCAGCGCCGCAGTCTTCCTCTGGTTCACCACCGCCTGGCTCGTCCTGCCCCTGATCGTGCTGCGCCGCACCGCCGCCCGTCAGCGCCGCGTGCAGGAACCGTGACCGACGACACCGCGCACCCCGCACCGAGGACCGGCACGGTCCCCCGGCGGTGACCGCCAACGAATGAGCGACACAAGACGCCCAGGGTCCTTCAGCCGCATACAACCGCTCAGTGCCGCACGAACCGCCTCACGAGTCAACCTGGTTCTGCAGTGAAGGAGTTAGCAGGCCGAGCTGCGGCGCGGCCCTGGCGGTACTCGCCGAACCGTGCTGAAGCAGATACGGCGACGTCGCGTTGGCGAGTCGGTTCATACGGCATCGTCGCATGATCCGGACTGTCCAGCCCAGCTTCTGCGGCCATCTCGTCGCCGCGGATGGGTGGGCCGGCTCCACCCCAGGCCTGACGGCGTCAGGCGCCCCCTGCCTCGACTCGAAAGATGACAATGCTGGGGAGAGGATGGAGCCATGAGCACCACCGACGGAAACGAAACTGACCAGGTCGATGACGAGACACGGGAGCGGTCCGCAGAGCAGCGGAATATCACCGCGCCCACGCCAAAAGACGTCCAGGAGAAGGCCGAAGACGACGACCAGGCAGATGACGGGAGCGATCCACAGCCAGCCGGCAGCTAGCCTGCGCGATACTGTCAGTGCGAGCGCCTCGTCGCGGCCACGCTGGAGTCGCTACGCTCGCGAGATGGTGTCGGCGCCCCAGACAGCGGCACGGCCGCCCGCCACGGACCGCGAGCTGTGAGGCCCGCGCCCCGCCGACAATGGCCCGCAACGGTGCGAGGCAGCAGGACGGCGCGCCAGTGTCCTGCTGATCTCTGCCCCGTACCGACCACGGTCAGTTCGGCGCGGCACTGCAACGCGGCGCCCTACTCGTCCTTGCCCTTGCCCGATGCGAGAACTCGGCGGTGGGTGCCGTCCACAGGCGGCGGTACGGGTGAACGCCCCGGCTTGCCCCCCCCGATCAGCCCTGTTGGCATGGCCCTTTTGCTGCTGGCGATGCTGGAGGACTCCGCGCGGCGGGCCGAGCACGCGATCCAGCGCAAGCTCGGTGCGATCGCCCGCGCGATGCTGGAGCAGCAGGAGGGCAAGCGCGAGGACCTCAAGGCCGCGATCCGGATGGAGGAGCGGCTGTGGGGACGGCGGGGTGGTTCAGGTCTGGGCGGCGATCGCGGCGCACAGCACGGCGACGCCGAGAGCGAGCCAGGCGAGGTAGTCGCCGAGGTGCCCGGAGTGCAGGCGCCGCAGCGCTCGCACGGCCCAGGCACCGGGATGGTGAGCGGCTGGTGCGGGAGCAGTTCGGTGGACTGCGGTCGCGGCCAGGGCGGTCGCGATGGCGGTGGAGAGGAGGCCGAGCAGAGCGCCGGCCGCGGTCCAGTCGGCGGTCGGCAGGTGGCCGGGTTCCGTGCTGGGGAGGGTAAGGACGGCTGCGGTGTAGGCGGCAGGGTCGGTGAAGACGGCCGCCCCGGGGGCGAACGAGGCAGCGACGGCGGGCAGGAGGCCGACGACCGCGGCGAGCCCGATCAGGACGGCCGGGATGATGGCCATCACGGGCGGCAGGGTGCGCTGCGGTGTGCGGATCTCGGGCTCTTCGCCCTCGCCGGTGGTCTCGTCCTGGCCCGGTCGGCTGCGCGGCGCCAGGCCGGCGCCGTAGAAGATCCGCAGGCCCGCACGGAGGACAGCGGCCCCGGTGAGCGCGGAGGCTGCGACAAACACGGCGGGCAGCCACGCCTGCCAGCGGTCGGCGGCGTCCTCGCTCAGGGCCTTGCCGAGGCCGGTGCCGAACGGCGGCAGTCCGGCCAGCGCCAGCGCGCCGATGACGAACAGCACCCCGACCAGGCGCAGTTCGCGGGCTTTGCCGTGCAGGCCGTGTTCGTCGACGGAGCCGTACCGGTCCAGCAGCACGCCGGTGAGGGCGAACAGCGCGGCTTTCACCAGGCCGTGCGCGGCGACGTACACCGCAGTCCCGAGGACCCCGTCGGGAGTGAGCAGCGCGATGCCGATGAAGAACAGCCCGATGTGACTGACGGTGGAGAAGGCGAGCAGGCGCTTGAGGTGGCGCTGCTGCCAGCACATCACGGCGCCTACCAGGGTGGTGAACACGCCGAGGGCGGTGAACGTAGTGCGGAAGGCCTGGTGGGGGATCCCGCCGGGGCCGGAGAAGACGGTCCAGTAGATACGGGCGATGCCGTAGACGCCGAGTTCGACCATGGCGCCGGACATCAGCATGCACACCGGGGTGGGCGCAACGGCGTGGGCGTCTGGCAGCCAGAAGTGGAACGGCACTGCGGCCGCCTTGACCAGCAGGGCCGTGCAGATCAGGGCGAAGGCCACGACGGTGAGCAGGTCGGTGTGGTGGGCGGCGAGTTGCCGGCCGAGGCGGGCAAGGTTGAGTTCGCCGGTGCGGGCGTAGAGGAGGCCGATGCCGAGCAGGGAGCAGTAGGCGGCGAAGGAGGTGACGATGCCGAAGGTGAGGGCGCCGTGCAGGGGGCGGGGGTCCTCGATGTGGTAGCCGGTGAGGGCGTAGGCGGCGGCTCCCATGAGTTCGAAGAAGACGAAGGCGTTGAACAGGTCGCCGGTGAGGGCGAAGCCGGCCATGCCGGCTTCGAAGAGCAGAATCAGGGCGGGGAAGGCTCCGGCGTGCTCGCCGGTGGGTTCGTCGAAGTACCGCCAGGAGTAGACGACGACGGCGAGCACCAGGACAGCGACGAGAAGTGCGAGGCCTGCGCCGACCCGGTCGGCGGCGAGCACGATGCCCAGTTGGGCGGGCCAGCCGCCGAGGTCGGCGGTGGCGAGGTGGCCGCCGGTGTGCGTCCAGAGCAGGACTAGGCAGGCCGTCTCGGCGCCGGCGCAGGTGGTGGCGAGGATGTCGCAGCCTGTCCGGGGCAGGCTGCGACCGGCGACGGCGAGCAGGGCCGCGCCGAGCAGCGGGATGGCGACGGCGAGGGGCAGCAGGGCGTTTTCGGTCACGGTGTCAGCCCTTGAGGCCGGTGAGGGCCTGCGGGTCGACGGTGTGGTGGCGTTTGCGCAGTTGGATGGTGAGGGCGAGCAGCAGCGCGGTGACGGTGGCGCCGACGACGACGTCGGTCAGGGCAAGGGCTTGGACGACGGGGTCGACGACGGGCCGGTTGCCTGCGGTGAGGTCGGAGTAGACGGGAGCGGTGGCCCCGTGGCGGTAACCGACCGCGAGGAGCAGGAGGTAGGTGGAGGACTGGGCGACGGCCAGGCAGCCGATGGCGTGGATGAGGTTGCGGCTGGTAACCAGACCGTACAGGGCGATGAGCAGGACCCATCCGGCCGCGAGGAAGACCCACGTCCCCATCAGGTGACTCCTTGTCCGTGCTGGTCGGGGTCGGTGAGTTCGACGGCCTGGTCGAGGAAGTGGGCGAGCAGGGCGATCAGGGCACAGGCGACCTCGACGCCGACCGCGGCGTTCAGCACCGGGACGGTGCCGCCGGAGGTGATGGTGTTGAAGGTGCCCAGCGCCAGCACGTTCTTGAGGAACGCGCCACCCGCGATCAGCCCGGCCAGCCCGATGAGGCTGTAGGAAGCGGCAGCGAGTGAGTCCACGACGTCGAGGACGGCGAGCGGCCGGAGCTTCTGCAGGGCTCGGTAGTCGGCGGCGACGTAGGCCAGGTGGAGGGCGGTGGCGAGGACGACGCCGCCCTGGAAGCCGCCGCCCGGCGAGAGTTGGCCGTGCGCGACGATGTACACGCCGACGACCAGGGTGACGGGAAGCAGCAGCGCGCCGAAGAGGCGGGTGGTGGGCATGACCCGTTGCGCTTGGGCGCGGCGGTGGCGTTCGTCGCGGGCCCGGCGCAGCAGCAGAGTCGCGCCGAGGACGGTGCCGAAGAGGATGGTTTCCTCGCCGAGGGTGTCGAAGGCGCGGATGTCGAAGTTGACGGAGGAGATGACGTTGGCGGTGTGCCGGTCCAGGGCTGCCGCCACGGCCCGCTGGCCGTAGGGGTGGCTGTCGGTTCCGAAGGGTGGGAGGTCGGTGCAGGCGGCGGTGAAGAACGCCGCGATCACGGCGGCCGTTGCCAGAAACATCAGCAGTCGGACGCGGGCCGTCACTTCCCCTTCCGCCCGTCGTCGCCGGTGGCGGGGTAGTCGTCGGTGCGGGCGGGGCGGCGGGTGACCTTGCGGACGGTGAGCAGGATCAGCAGCGGCGTCAATGCGGTGCCCACGGCGAGCTGGGACAGGGCCACGTCGGGGGCCTGGAGGACGGCGAACAGCACCGCGAGGCCCAGTCCGAGTACGGACAGGACGACCGCCTGACGGGCCGGGTCACGGGTGAGGACCGCCGTGGTCGCGGCGAGGACGACAAAGGCGATGGCGGCGCCGACCAGCCACTGGTTCATGCCCTGCTCCCGTTCTCGTCTTCGGCCTGGCGGGCGGCGCGGCCGACGGCGATCGTGGTGACCGTCCCGCCGATGGCGAAGACCAGGCCGATGAACAGCGTCTTGGCCGCCCCGCGGCCGAGCCCCTGGTCGAGCGCGACGGCTGCGGCGATCAGCGGCACCCCGGCCACCGATGCCGGGGCCAGGGCGTGCAGACGCATCAGTGTGGCTCGGAAGCGCACCACCGCCGTCGCGGACAGCAGCAGGCACCCGACGCCGGACCACAGCAGGACGAACTCGATCACGTGGCGCGGTGTCAATCCGGACTCCCTCCCCCGGCCGCCCGGGTGGTGAGCGTGTCGTTTCAGGTCTCGGGTGTGGAACCGTGGGGCTGGGCGACGTGGCGGTGGTCTGCGACGAAGCGGGTGAAGACGAGGGTGCCGGCGGGGGCTAGGACGGCCAGCATCAGCGCGAGGTCCTGGTAGGAGGACCGGCCGTAGGCCATCGGCAGCAGCAGGAACACCGCACCGACCACGCTGGAGAGCAGCGAGGCCCCGATCAGCCGTCGGACCGCCGCGCCGCGCGCCGCCGCCCACAGGCACGCCGGTGCCGCCGTGGCCAGCAGGACCAGCGCGGCCGCGGCCCAGGCGTTCACGGGGCCTCGGGCGCCCGGGCGACGGTCTCCTCGACCGGTCCCGTGCCGGGGCGCAGGGCGTGCACGACGACCTCATCGTCACTGGGGACGTCGATCACGCAGGTGTCGGGTGACGCGGCGATCAGCACGCCGGCCCATCCGGCCGCCGCCCCGGGCCGCAGCCGGATCCGCCGCACGCGTGCTGCGCTCGGAGCGGCAGCCATGGCGGCCACCAGAACGGCGAACCCTCTTAGGACCGCGCGCGGCAGCGCGACGAGTGCCCGCACCGCGCCACGGCCACCCGCGATATGGACGCCTGCGGCCAGGCGCATCCGCTGGGCCGCGAGCGCCCCGCCCAGGGCAGCGACGCCAGCCACCACTAGTTCGACGGGCGACACGACGCTGATGAACACCACTGTCAGCCCGCTCAGCACCGCACCCCACACAACGATCTCCACCAGCCGGGCGAGCACCGGACCTCCTGTCGTCCCCGCGCACCGTTCGATTGCGGGTCGCCACGCGACACCAGCCCCGGCGGCGCGTCCATGGTTTGCCGTCTTCGCCGGTTCCGGTCAGTCGGGCGGCTCCGGCGGGCGGGGCCGCGAGGGCTCCGGCGGGGCAGGCTCCGGGGCAGGTTCGGCCGGGCCGGGTGGGGCCGGCGGTTCCGGCGGAGGTTCCGGCGAGCCGGGAGGCGCGGGCGGGTCCGGCGGCACGGAGGGCTCAACCGGCTCGGGTGGGCTGGGCGGCTCCACCGGCTGGGGCGGGCCGGGCGGCTGCGGGGGCTTGGGTGGTGGAACCGGGGTGACGTCGGAGTCGGGCGGCACGGGAACAGTGCCCACGGTCACCAGCTCCTATCGGCCGAGGGCGTGTTCGAGCTGCTTCTTGTTCATCTTCGAGCGGCCGTGGATGCCCCGCTGCTTGGCCTCGTTGTACAGCTGCTCCTTCGTGGGGCCCTTCGACCCGCTGTGCGAGTGCAGCCCGCCGCGCCGGGAGGAGGACATGTCCTTCACTGAGCTGCGGCTGGCGGTCTTCGACTCGCCGTGCCGGGCGCGTTCCTTGTTCACCGTGCGGGCGGCGATCTCCTCGGCGCGTTTGGTGCTCTCACCACGCTCCAGCGCGCTCTCCTTGATGTGCTCGTACTGCCGCTCCCGCTTCGGGCTCGATCCGCGAGGCATGATCACACACTCCTGTCCGCTCGCTGCGGGGCGCGTGGTCCCCGCATCCGTGAGAGGAACCCGCTACCGGCACCGGGCAAACCCGTATGCACCCGTGTGGCCGCGCGCCGCACCGCCTCGGTGAGGCCGCCAGGGCGTGCACGACCTGCTACTGCCGGCTGCGTTCCCAGGCCCGGGCGTCGAACCGGCCGTGCACTCCGAAGTCGCGCCGGGCCTCCAGCTGTGCCAGCGTGGATCCGTACGGCGAGCGAGCCCCACCAGCAGGTGCGTGCCCGTTCAGCGACGGGCCCGGCTGACAGTCGGCCGGTTTCGCTGCCGGGCGCTGACTGCTTGGTTTAAGAGCCGAGGGAGCCCACATGGTCACGTTGCAGGGAAAGACCATCGCGTTCCTGGCCGCGCCCGAGGGTGTCGAACAGGTCGAACTCACTGGGCCTTGGCAGGCCGTCCAAGAGGCGGGCGGCACTCCACGCCTGGTATCCACCCGCAGTGGCAGCATTCAGGCGTTCCACCACCTCGACCGCGGGGACACCTTCAAGATCGACGCCGTGGTCTGCGAGACCTCAGCAGCGGACTACGACGCGCTGGTTCTGCCCGGCGGCGTCGCCAATCCGGACGCCCTGCGGCTGGACACTGAAGCAGTGGCATTCGCCAAGTCGTTCTTCAACTCCGGTAAGCCGGTGGCCGCCATCTGCCACGCCCCGTGGATGCTGATCGAGGCCGACGTAGTCCGCGGGCGCAGCCTCACCTCCTGGCCGAGCCTGCGCACAGACCTGGTCAACGCCGGCGCGCACTGGGCCGACAAACAGGTCCAGGTGTGCACCGACGGGCCAAACGTCCTGGTGAGCAGTCGCAAGCCGGACGATCTGCCCGCCTTCAACGAGGCACTGGTTACGGCCTTCGCCACGACCTGACGGAGCCGGGCCGTCGGCGAGCGAGCTGCCCTGCAGTGAGGTACCGGGCATCGCCTCGGGTGTTCGCTGGTCGTCTAGCTCAGCATCGACCCGAGCTTCGCCCTGCCCGCGCCGATCTGCGGCGTCACATACAGCAAGCCGTCAGACAGACGGCAAGCAACCCCGCCGCTGAAGGTAGAAGTAACTACTAGTCCTACACATTTCAGCGTTGGCACCACGTCATGGCGCACGATTTCCTGCGTGGCGGGCACACGATCCGTTCTGCCGGTGAGCAATTGCGAGCTGACTGACTGTCATGAGAGATTGATGCGGGGCCGCTGGCAGCAGACCGGCTCGGTCACCGGGGCCCCTTCCGGGCCGGACCTCTCACGACATCCAACCTGCCCACGGCCCCATGGCGCCGACCTGGTGAACCTGTGCGTCACAGCACCAGGGGGCGACCCGCCGTGAACCGACAGCCGAGCGGGACAGGATCAGCCGCGCAGAGCGGGCAGGACGAGCTCCCGGTAGGCGTCGAAGAAGACCTCCTGGTCCGGTCCGATCTGCCCGACGTAGACCTCGTCGAACCCGGCCCGGGCGTAGGCGCGTACGGTCTCCACGTGCTCCTCCACCGCGTCGCCGCAGGTGACCGCATCTGAGACCATCTCGCGGGTGACCAGCTCGCTGGCCTGCTCGAAGTGCGCCGGGGTGGGCAGGATCTGGGCGAGTTCGCCGGGCAGCAGCTCGGTCGGCCACAGCCGGTGCGCGGTGTCGACGGCGTTGTCCCGGTTGCTGCTCCAGCACACCTTCACCCCGCCCACCACCTTCTTCTTCCCGCCCCCGCCCTCTCGGAAGGCGCCCACCAGGTCGGCGTCGGGGGTCATGGTGACGAAACCGTCCCCGATCCGGCCTGCCAGTTCGGCGGCCTTCGGCCCGAACGCGGACACATAGATGGGCAACGGCTGCTCGGGCACTGTGTACAGGCGAGCGGTGTCGACCGTGTAGTGCCGCCCGCGGTGGCTGACCACCTCGCCGGTGAACAGCTTGCGCATCACCTCGACGGCCTCCTCCAGCATCCCGGCCCGCGTCTCAAACGAGGGCCAACCATCGCCGTGGATATGCTCGTTGAGCGCCTCCCCGGTCCCGACGCCGAGAGCGAACCGGCCGCCGAGAAGCACACTGGAGGTGGCCGCCGCCTGCGCGGTGACCGCCGGATGCAGCCTCACCGTCGGACAGGTCACCAATGTGGTGACCGGCAAGTCCACGGCCTGCGACAGCGCGCCGATCATCGACCACACGAACGCGCTGTTGCCCTGCGCATCGTTCCACGGATGGAAGTGGTCGGAGATCGCCAGGCGAGTGAACCCCGCCTCCTGGGCCCGCCGGGCCTGGTCGATCAGTTCCCCGGGGGTGAACTCCTCACTCGACAGGAAGTAGCCGAACTCGGTCATCGAAATCCCATTCCTTTCGAGCGGTGCGCGCCCGCCTTCCGCCCGGGCGGCGCCCGGATCACCACGCTAGGCGCGGCGCCTGCCGATCCCGGGACGCCACCGCCGGACAGCACCCGTTCGGTGGGCCATCCGGACGGCAGCGGGCGCTGTACCCGGTCAGCGGACCGGGCGCTAGGGTCAGGTGGCCAGGAGGGCCGTGATACACCGCTCCCAGTCGAGGTGTGAAGACTCGCGGCCGGTGGGGACCAGGTCCTCGGTCGCTGCAAGGAACCGGGCGAGCGGGTCGGCAGGCGCGTTCAGGAGGGCGATGCCGACCCGGCCGCCGAGGGCGATGAACACCATATCGCCGTCTCCGGGTTCGATGTGAACGTCGCCGTCCCCGGCCGGGCCCCGCAGTCCGAGACGGAGCAGTTCGCGTGACAGGACCCACACCGCCCCGCCTTCGTCCGCGCCGAAGTCCAGCTCGACCGCGTAGGGGTCGGCGCTACGGTACCGGCACTGCACCGCGAGCTTCCGGCGTTGCGCCGCCCCGCTGATCAGGTGCATGGCCACGCTCCCTGACACATGTCCCATCCGGTGCCCTCCCCGTTCGTTCCGATGGACAGTTGCAGGTGTCCGTCTGCCCCGGCGGCTTCCCCCCCACACCCCCGCAGCGACGCGCCGGACGGCATCCTGGTCCGCGAGCGAGGGCCGTCCGCCCGGTGCGCGCCGTCGTACCCCCGGCCCGCCACCTTCTCTCGCCGACCCTGCGGCGGGCTTTTAGCCCCTCCACTGTCACGGGCAGACGCGCGGACGCCGCAGATCGACAAAGCAGGGAGGCGCGGACATGAGTGCCGTGCAGGAATCCGTCGCGGTGGCGGTGCCTCTGTACACCGCCAACAACCGGTGGACGCAGTTCGAGGACTTCCCCCGGTTCATGGAGGGCGTTCAGGAGGTCAGCGAGCTCGACGATCGGCGCGACCGGTGGACGACCGGCGTCGCCGGGGTGGCCCGGGAGTTCGAGACCGAGATCGTCGACCGGCTGCCGGACGAGACGATCGCCTCGACGACCGGCACACCACCGTGCGCATGGCCACGGACTTCGAGCCCGCCGGCGTCGCCGAGAAGGCTGCGGACATCATGGGGATGGTGGACAGGCGCATCAGGGACGATCTGCGGCGCTTCAAGTCCTTCATCGGGGACCAGAGCATCGCGGGCGGAGGCGGGCGGGGACGGATCACTCCGGGCTGACCGCAGGCCGCACCTGCGTCGCCGGCACGCAATAGCGGGTAGCGGGGGCAGCGTCCGAGGCCGCCACGGCATCCGGGTGTGTCCGGGGCCGACGCGGGAAGGCGCGGAAGTATGGCCAGGGAACTGAAGGAGATCGAACGCAAGTATGACGGAATCACGCTGCCCGCAGCCGGCCTGGAGGGGCTGCCCGGCGTGGCGGCAACCCGAGGTGCCGAGCCGCAAGACCTCGACGCCGTCTACTACGACACCCCGGATCTGCGCCTTCTGCGCCGACGGATCACGGTTCGCCGCAGAAGCGGCGGCAGCGACGCCGGCTGGCACGTCAAACTGCCGCTCGACGTCGACTCGCGGCAGGAAGTGCGCCTCCCGCTCGACGCAGGGGGCCCACACCAGGTACCCGAGCAGTTCGCCAACCGGCTCGCGGCCTTCACGCGCGGCGCAGCCCTTCTCCCCGTGGCCCAGTTGCGCACCCACCGGTCCCGGCGGCAGCTGCTGGACGACAAGGGCCGCATACTGGCGGAGGTCACCGAGGACCGGGTGGCAGCCCAGACATTTGACGCCACGCCGGCGCCCAACGCCCCCGGCCGTCGGGGAAAGAGCGTGCTCCCGACCGCTGTGGACTCGGCAGGCGGCACCGCAGCGCGGGCCAGCGGATGGACCGAGTTCGAAGTCGAGCTGGAGCACGGCACACGGTCGCTGCTCGATGACATCGATGACCGGGTCGCCGCAGCGGGCCTCACCCGCTCCGCGTGGCCGTCGAAACTCGCCCACGCCCTCGGCTCCACCGGCACCGCCCAGGCCGGACCCGCCACACCAGGGGACACCGACGGGACGCGATCGGCCGGCGAACTCGTCACGCACGGCATCCGGACCCACTGCGACAGGCTGCTGGAGCTGGATGGTGCGGTGCGCAGCGGGGAGGAGGACTCCGTGCATCAGATGCGGATCACCGCGCGTCGGCTGCGGAGCCTGCTGAAGGCGCATCGCCGGTTGTTCGACACCAACCAATCGACGCCGTTGGCCGATCAACTGCGCTGGCTCGCAAGGCTTCTGGGCGAGGCCCGCGACCAGGAGGTACTCGCCGACCAGTTGGTGGACGCCTCGAGTGCCGTCCCCGCAGCCGTGCGCGAGGGCGCCCTGCGGGACCGGATCACCGAACGCTACGCCCGCGGCTACCAAGCTGCCTGGCAGCGGGCCGTCGCCGAACTCGACGGAGCCCGGTACTTCACCCTGCTCGATGACCTGGAGGACTTCGCGGCGCACCCGCCACTGCGCCGCCGGGCCCGCCGCGATGTCGGCGACTACCTGGCCGGCGCCCTGCGGCGCGAGCAGCGCCGGACCCTGCACCGACTCGACAGGGCGCTTGACGCGGAGACCGGGGCCGCCCAGGACGAGGCCCTGCACCGCGCTCGCAAGGCTGCCAAGCGCGCCCGTTACACCGCCGAGTGCGCACGGCCCGCCACTGGTCGGACCACCGCGAAGCGTCTGGCGAAGTACGCGGTCCGGATGAAGAAGCTGCACAAGGTGCTCGGCAATCAGCACGACAGCGTGGTCGTCCGCCGCGCTCTGGTCGACCTCGGCACGCAGGCGGACACCGACCGTCGGCACGTGTTCGCCTACGGCGTGCTCCACGAGGTACAGCGGCGCGCTGGCGACGACGCCTTGGCGCGCCTGCCCCGGCTGCGCCGGCGCGCTGCCCGCCGCAAGCTCACCCGGATGCCCTGAGCCGGGCAAGCAGATCGAGTTCCAACCGGGCGCTGAGGCACCGTCCCTTCAAGCGACGATATGGGAGCGGTCGGCCAGGAGCCGCTGCCGGTCGTCCTCGGTAAGTCCGCCCCACACGCCGTAGGGTTCGCGCGTCTGCAGCGCGTGGCGGCGGCACTCGAGGCGGACGGGGCAGTCGGCGCAGACGGCCTTAGCCGCTTCCTCGCGCGCCACCTGGGCGGCGCCCCGCTCTCCCAAGGGATGGAAGAATAGGGCGTTGTCGGCTTCACGGCACAGGCCGCGAAGCTGCCAGTCCCAAAGGTGCGAGAAAGCTCCGGGCAAGCGCGAGTTGTCCGCCATGGCAGACCCCCTTCGATGTGGACGATCGCCAACTGCCCGGTCGTATAACCGCACCCGCGCGGAGTAATCACGGTGATCGATACCGGGATCGGGTCGGCTCGTACACGAGCAGCGCCACGTCCACTCGCTGCACTGCGGCACGACGAAGCGGTGGCGGCTCACCCCTGGCAGCGGTGGCTGTCGTCGTCGGCGTAGGCGCCGACACCAAGCGCGCGCTCAAGCTCGTCGATGCGGTCACGGACCTGCTGCGCGCTCCGGCCGCCGTGGCAGGCGGGACGCGCGAGGGCCAGCCTCGCCACCAGGCGCCTGACGACCAGTACAGGGACGGCGGTCACCCACAGCACGCCGGAGAACAGGGCGATCGCCTCGATGTGCTGGCGTTCCCTGCGCTCGAACTCGGCGAGCGACCTGCCGGTCGCCGTGCCAGCGAGAAAACCGGTCCTGCCGCGCTCGAAGACAGTTCGGGCCGTCACCACGGCCCCGATCGCGTACCCGCCGAGCACGCCCAGCCACAGCAACAGCACCGCGGATCCCCTCCCTGGTCGCCTCGACTTCCTGGCGTCTCGCGTCTGCCCCAACGGAGCAGTCCATAACGGGACAAACCGGAACGGGCCCGGATCCCACGTTAGCCGCGCTAGGGCTCCCATGGGGCATGGCAGGGCGAAGTCGGGGCACCTGAGACGCATCGAATCGTCCACTCGTGAGGAGACCACCGCGATGCTTGCCCTCGTTCTGGTACTGCTGCTCGCTCTGATCCTGTTCGGCGCCGGGTTCGCCATCAAGGTGCTGTGGTGGATCGCCTTGGCCGTCTTCGTCATCTGGCTACTCGGGTTCATCGCCCGCGGGACCACAGCAGGCGGGAGCCGGGGACGCTGGTACCGCTGGTAGCGGGCTACACCAGTCTGCCGCCAGAGGGATTGGGCTCGCCGGCCGGTCCGGTGACCGCACGGTTGTTCACACCGGGCGGTCACCGGACCGGCCGGCAGCGGGCCACGGTCGTCGCCATACTTCACAACTGCGTGTGCGTCCGTCGCCCAGGCGCTGCAGTGCGGCTGGGCTCGGCCCACGGCCTGGGTGAGGGAGCAGCGACAGGCATTCGACCGAAAGGCCCGCTCCCGGCAGTCGTGCAGATGCCCAGTGTCGGGGTGCCCTCGAAGCCGATCTTCCATGCCATGGTCGGCAGCACCACCCGGACCACAGTCAGCTGTTGCCCCACAGTGGGCGAGGACGGACGTCGTGCCATCGGAGTGGTGTCGTCAGGGCATCGCCGTGCCGGGTGCGAGCCGGGCCGCGGTTTCGAGCAGTAGCGCGTGGACGAAGACCTGGGGCAGGTTTCCGCGCAACTGACGCTGAGCGACATCGAACTCCTCCGCGTACAGGCCTGCCGGTCCGCACGCGGCGCGGTTGCGTTCGAACCAGCGCACCGCCTCGAGGTCGTTGTGCTGCTGCTGCTCAGCCAGGGCCATCGTGAAGCCGCAGAGGAGAAACGCGCCTTCGACGTCCTGCAGGGGTCGTTGGTCGTGGCGGAACCGATAGGCGTAGTGGTCCGAGGCGAGGTCTGCGCGCACCGCTCGCAGGGTGGCGGTGGCGCGGGGGTCATCGGCGGGCACAGCGCCGCGCAGGGCGGGCATCAGGAGGGCGGCGTCCACGCCGGTGTCGCTCGGGGACCGCTGCCACCGCCCGGACGGGTGCAGGCAGTCGGCTGAGGTCTCCGCGACGATACGGTCCGCCAGTGCCTCCCAGTCGCCTGCCCGGCCGCTCGCGGTACGCGGGGCTGCCTGGGCGATGGCCCGCAGGCCGGCCACGCAGGTGAGGCGGCTGTGTGCCCAGTTGTCGTCGTGCAGTTCCCAGATCCCGGCATCTGACTCGTGGTGGCGGGCGGCGATCGTGTCGGCGGCGGTCAGCGCGGCGTTCCAGCCGTCGGTGTCCAGTCGGTCGTGGCGGGCGGCCGCGGCCAGGAGCAGCAGGACCTCGCCGAACCCGTCGAGCTGGAACTGGCGGTTGACGTGGTTGCCGACGACGTCGAAGCCGCCGGGGTAGCCGGGCAGGTCCAGGGTGCGCTGGTCTGGCACTGCCCGCCCGGTGGTCGTGTAGGCCGGGGCGAGGTCGGGGCCGTGCTCGAGGAGGCGGGCGGTGGTGAACCGCACCGATTCGTCCAGTAGTTGGTGCCCGCCGGCGGCTGCGGCGGCCTGGCCGACGTAGGCCTGGTCGCGGATCCACACGTACCGGTAGTCGTAGTTACGGCCCTGCTCTGCTCGTTCCGGCAGGCTGGTGGTGGCCGCGGCCACCGTGCCTCCGCCGGGGGAGGTCAGGCCGGTCATGACCGCGTACGCGTGATGGGCGTCGCGTCGGCCCAGGGTGTCGGCGAGGTCGGGCACGCAGGTCGCCCATCGGGTCTCAGTGGCTCGCCACCACCTGTCGGCTGACGAAGGTTCGGGCAGCGGCCGGCCGCCCACCTCCAGCACCAGGTCGTGGTGCGCTCCGGCTGCCACCTCCACGGTGGCCCGCAGGGTGGTGCCGCCGTGGTGGGCCTCTGGTGCACCGCTGAAGCGGACGTACAGGTTGCCGGCGCGGCCCGTCCACCGGCCGTGGTCGTCGCGGCGCACGTCCCGGAGCGGGTGTGCGCCGAAGCCGGCCGCCAGGTTCAGCTCCAGCTCCAGTCGGGCGTCGCCGTCCACGGCCAGGATCCGGCGCAGCAGCACGGCCCGGTGCGGGTCGCCGGGGTGGGCCAGCGCCTCGCGGCACTCGATGATGCCGCCGGTGGTGATCCAGCGGCTGCGCCAGATCAGGCTGCCCGGTTCGTAGTAGCCGCCCCACACGAACGGCTCGGTGGGGGTGACGGTGTACCAGCCTTGGCCGCCGATCAGCGCGGCGAAGACCGCGTCGCTGTCCCAGGTGGGCGCGCACATCCACACGATGTCGCCGCGCGGCCCGACCAGAGCGCCGCGCTCGCCGTCCGCGAGCAGCGCGTAGTCCCGCAGCGCGTGCGGAGGCGGCGCGCCGCCGGCTCCCGCGGGGGCGGTCACGGCCGGCCCCTTCCGCCGCCGCCGTGCGGCTGGGGCTGCAGGACGGCGGGGGCGCCCGGCCGGACCGGGCCGGGCTCAGAGGTGGACACGGTAGTGCTTCGCGACGTCGTCCCGGATCGTCAGGCCGAGCCCGGGCTCACCCTCCCGTCCCGGGCGCAGGTGGCCGCCGGACGGGTCGAGGGTGCCGTCGAAGAGGAGGTTCTCGATGCGGACGTGGTCGTGGAACCACTCCAGGTGGCGCAGGTTCGGGATGGCCGCGGCGGCGTGGGCGTGGGCGTGCGGGGCGCAGTGCCCGGACAGGTGCAGGCCGTGGGCCTGGGCGAGGGCGGCGGCACGCAGCCACACGGTGAGGCCGCCGCAGCGGGTGGCGTCGGCCTGCAGGCAGTCGACGGCCGGGATCATGCGGGCGAAGTAGGGCAGGTCGTAGCCGTACTCGCCGGCGGCGACGTCGGCGGTGACGGCGTCGCGGATGTTGGCGAGGCCGGTGAGGTCGTCGGAGGAGACGGGTTCCTCGAACCAGCTCACTCCCAGGCCGGCCAGCGTCCGCCCGATCCGTACGGCCTGTTTGCGGGTGTAGGCGCCGTTCGCGTCCACATATAGCTCGGCGTCGTCGCCTACCAGGGCGCGGGCCTGTTCGGCGCGTTCCAGGTCGCGGCGCTCGCGGGTGCCCCAACTCTCACCGATCTTGATCTTGAAGCGGGTGAGGCCCTGCTCCGCCCAGCCTGCGAGCTGCTCGGCGAGCCGGTCGTGCGCGTAGGTGGTGAAGCCGCCGCTGCCGTAGACGGGCACCTCGTCGCGGGCCCGGCCGAGCAGGTCGGCCAGCGGCAGGCCGAGCAGGCGGGCCTTGAGGTCCCACAGGGCGATGTCGATCGCGGAGATGGCGCCGGCGATCAGGCCGGGCCGTCCGGCGTTGCGCACCGCGCGGCTCATCGTCTCGTTCGCGGCTGGCACGTCGAACGCCGAACGGCCGACGACCACGTCGTGGAGCAGCCCGGTGGCCACCTGAGCGGTGGCGGGGTCGCCGTAGGTGTAGCCCAGGCCCGTCGTGCCGCCGCCGCGGGCCCGGACGAGGACCATGGTCGTGTGCTCCCAGGCCAGGGTGCCGTCCGCCTCGGGAGCGTCGGTCGGAAACTGGAGGACCTGCACGTCCAGGCGCTCGATGGTCGGGGCTCCGGTGGTGTTCATGACGCCTCGCCGGCAGCCCTCTGGGCGGCCGCGTAGGCGTACTGCAGGAAGTCGGCCACGCTCAGCGCGGCCAGCGTAGCGGTCGCCAGGCGGGTGACGCGTGGGGCGAAGATGGAACCGGCGGTACAGGCGGTGGCGGCCCAGAGGCCAATGCAGAACGGGCAGGTCACCAGCTCGCCGATGGCCTTTCGGGCCCCGGTGCCGCGTACCTCTTCCTCCAACTCGGCCGGGCCCGTGGTGCCCTCGAAGCGGGTGAACGGCGCACGCAGTGGACTGGTGACGGGGTCCTTGGCGAGTAGGCGGGACAGCTGGTGGGTGGCCAGCGCGTTCAGGGCCACGTCCCACGCGGTGGGGCTGGGCAGCTCGCGGCGGCCCGCCCGGGCGGCCGCGGCGATGCCGCCCACCGCGGCGCCGTACACGGCCATGAGGCCGGTGTAGCCGGCCAGCGGCCGATCGTCGTCGCCCTTGTAGGCGCGGGCCTCGCGGTGCAGCCGATCGTGCAGGGGCATCATCGTGTCGAACCCTTCCGGATCGGATGGCGGTGGCGGGCGGCGAGGACACCGCCTACGGCCAGGGCGGCCCCGGCGCCGACCAGGCTCGCGGTCAGCAGGCGGGCCGGCACCAGTCGGGGCTGGGGACGTGGGACCGCATGCTCGGGGTGGTCTGCGGGCGGCGGTCCGTCAAGTGCCAGGGCGAGAACCTCGGCCAAGTGCAGGGCCTGTCGGCCGGTGTCGGCCTGGTCGATCTGGGTGCGGCAGCTGAAGCCGTCGGCCAGGACGAACGCGTCGGGCTCAGTGCCGCGCACGGCGGGTAGCACGCCCTGCTCGGCGATGGCCTGCGACAGGTCGTAATGCCCCTGCTCGAAGCCGAAGTTGCCGGCCAGGCCGCAGCAGCCTTCGTCGAGCACGTTCGCCTCCAGGCCCGCGCGGCGCATCAGTTCGCGGTCCGGATCCGCACCGAGGACGGCGTGTTGGTGGCAGTGCGTCTGCACGGTCGCGGCGCGGTCGATCGTGGGCGGTTGCCAACCGCCGGGGGCGTGGTTGACGAGCTGTTCGGCGAAGGTCCGCACCTGTGCGGCGAGGCGGGTGATGTCCTGGTCGCCGGCGAGCAGGTCCGGGGCGTCGGTCCGGAAGACGGCGGTGCAGGAGGGTTCGAGGCCGATGATCGGCGTGCCGGCCTCCAGCCACGGGCGCAGGGTTCGCGTCGTGCGGTTCAGGACGCGGCGGGCGGTGGCAAGTTGGCCGGTGGAGATCCAGGTCAGGCCGCAGCAGACCGGCCCCTCGGGGACGGCGACCTGGAAGCCGGCGTTTTCGAGGACTCGGACCGCGGCGTGGGCGATGTGCGGGTGGAAGTGGTTGGTGAAGGTGTCCGGCCAGAGCAGCACGGTGTGCGGATCGCGCGGATCAGGCTGTGGCCTGCCGGACCGGTGCCGGGCCTCCTGGAACGACTCGGTGGCGAACAGGGGCGCGGTGCGGCGGGGGTCGATTCCGGCCAGCCGCTTGCCCAGCCACCCGAGGCCGGGTGCGCGCAGGGCGGCGTTGGCCAATTCGGAAACCGCCAGCGTGCGTGTCAGGTGGGTCCATAGCGGGAGCCAGCCCATGGCGTAGTGGGCGGCCGGGCGCAGCCGGCCCTGGTAATGGTGGGCGAGGAACTCGGCCTTGTAGGTGGCCATGTCGACCCCGACCGGGCAGTCGGACTTGCAGCCCTTGCAGGCCAGGCACAGGTCGAGGGCGTCGCGGACCTCGGTGGAGCGCCAGCCGCCGGTGACCGGGGAGTCGTCGTGGCCGCCGAGCATCTCGAACAACAGCCGTGCCCGGCCGCGGGTGGAGTGCTCCTCCTCGCCCGTGGCCCGGTAGGAGGGGCACATCACGCCGCCCTGGTGGGTGCGGCAGTTGCCGATGCCCACGCAGCGCAGCACCGCCCGGCCGAAGTCGTTGCCGTCGTCGGCGAAGGCGAAGTGGGTCTGCTTCGGCTGGGGCCGCCAGTCGGCGCCCAGCCGCAGGTTGGCGTCGACCGGGTGAGGGTGGACGACCTTGCCCGGGTTCATCCGGTTGCCCGGGTCGAACAGGGCCTTGACCTCGGCCATCGCCTCGATCAGGGCGGGGGTGAACATGCGCGCCAGCAGTTCGCCTCGGGCCTGCCCGTCGCCGTGCTCACCGGACAGCGAGCCGCCGTAGGAGGCGACCAGGTCGGCGGCGTCGAACAGGAACGTCCGGAACTGCTCGATGCCCTTGCCTTCGCGCAGCCCGAAGGGGATCCGGGTGTGGACGCAGCCCTGCCCGAAGTGCCCGTACAGGGACGCCTGTTGGTAGCCGTACCGGTCGAAGAGCCGCTCCAGGTCGCGCAGGTAGTCGCCCAGTTTCTCCGGGGCCACCGCAGAGTCCTCCCAGCCTTCCCAGGTTTCGGAGCCGTCCGGCGGGCGGGCCGTCACGCCGAGACCCGCCTCCCGGGCTCTGAGCATCTCCTGTTCCCGCGCCGGATCATCCGACAGCGCCACCCTCGGATCGTCCTCGTCACGGCCCAGCGACCGCAGCAGTTCCAGCGCCTGCCCGTCCGCCTCGTCCTTCGTGTCCCCGGTGAACTGGACCAGGAGCCAGCTGTCGCCCTCCGGCAGGCTGTCCAGTGAGTCCAGGTAGGCGCGCTCCTCGCGCATCAGCTGTGCCATGCGTCCGTCGATGGCCTCCAATTGGGTGGGGCAACTGTGCTCGAGCAGCTCCGGTACGGCGTCGGCAGCCTGGTAGATGTCGTCGTAGCCCAGCACGAGCAGCGCTTCGGCGGCCGGAACCGCGACCAGTTCCAGTTCGGCCCGCAGCACCGTCACGAGGGTTCCCTCGCTGCCGACCAGCGCCCGGGCGACGTCGAAGCCGTTCTCCGGGAGCAGGGAGTCCAGGTTGTAGCCGGACACCCGGCGCGGGATCTTCGGGTAGCCCGTGCGGATCTCAGCCAGGTGCCGTCCGACGACATTCCGCAGGCCCTGATAGATCTCGGCGCGCGGGCCGCCGTCGGCCGCGATCCGCGCGTACTCGTCGTCGCTGGTCGCCCCGGCCCAGAACCGGACGCCGTCGTAGGTGAGAACGTCGAGGCGGCGGACGTTGTCGACGGTCTTGCCATACGCCTGGGCGGAGGCCCCGCAGCTGTTGTTGCCGATCATGCCGCCCAGTGCGCAGTGGGTGTGGGTGGACGGCTTCGGCCCGAACTTCAGCTTGTGCGGAGCCAGTTGCCGGTTGAGCTCGTCCAGGACGATGCCCGGCTCGACCACGCACGTCCGGGCCTGCGGGTCCACCGAGACCAACCGGTTGCAGTACTTGGTCCAGTCGATGACCACCGCCTCGTTGGTGCACTGCCCCCCGAGGCTGGTACCGCCGCCACGGGAGAGCACCGGAGCGCCGAAACGGGCGCACACGGCAACCGCTGCGGCGCCGGCCTCCACGGTGCGGGGCACCACCACGCCGATCGGGACCTGCCGGTAGTTCGAGCCGTCAGTGGCATACGCGCCGCGGCTGCCCGGGTCGAACCGGACCTCGCCGTCCACCTCGGCCCCGAGCGACTCCTCAAGTGCGACGAGATCCACCCCCTGACTGCCGGCCATGAGTCAGTTCCCTCCGTTGCCGGGCAGGAACTCCTGGATCTTGGCCTTCACTCCTTGCCTCACAACGGAGCCCCGGTCACTGTCCCCCTTCAACACGGACAGAGCGGCGGCCTTGATCTGGTCCCAGGTGGCGTGCGGCGGAATCGGCGGCACCGCCGGGTCGGTGCGGAAATCGATGACGAACGGCCGGTCCGCCGCCAGCGCCTGGCGCCAGGCCGGTTCCACGTCCTCGGGCCGTTCCACCCGCACTCCCTCCAGGCCGAACGACCGGGCGATGTCGGCGTAGCGGACGTCCGGCAGGCTCTGCGAGGGCTCGAACTGCGGGGCGCCCTGCATCGCCCGCATCTCCCAGGTGACCTGGTTCAGGTCACGGTTGTTCAGCACCGCCACCACCAGGCGCGGATCCGACCACTCCCGGTAGTACTTCGCGGCAGTGATCAGCTCCGCCAGGCCGTTCATCTGCATGGCTCCGTCACCGACGATCGCGATGGCCGGACGGTCGGGGTGCGCGAATTTCGCACCGATCACGTACGGCACTCCCGGCCCCATCGTCGCCAGTGTTCCCGACAACGAGCCACGCATCCCGCCGCGGAACCGCAGGTGCCGGGCGTACCAGTTCGCGGACGAGCCGGAGTCCGCGGCGAGGATCGCGTTGTCGGGCAGCAGCGCGTCGAGGGTGTGCACGACGTACTCCGGGTTGATCGGATCGGCGCTCACTTCGGCGCGGCGCTGCATGACCTCCCACCAGCGGGCAGCATTGGCCTCGACGGTCTTGCGCCAGGTGCCGTCCGCCCTGGGTTCCAGCAGCGGGAGGAGTCGGCGCAGCGTCTCGCCGGCGTCGCCGACGAGGTTGACCTCGAACGGGTAGCGCAGACCGACCATGGACGGGTCGATATCGATCTGCACCGCCCTGGCCTGGTCGAACTCCGGAAGGAACTGCGTGTACGGGAAGCTGGAGCCCACCACGAGGAGGGTGTCGCAGTCGCGCATCATCTCGTAGGAGGGACGGGTGCCGAGCAAGCCGATGGAGCCGGTCACGTACGGCAGGGTGTCGGGCAACGCGTCCTTGCCGAGCAGGGCCTTCGCCACCCCGGCGCCGAGCAGGTCAGCGACCTGCTCGACCTCGGGCCGGGCGGATCGGGCGCCCTGCCCGACCAGCATCGCGACCTTCTCCCCCGCGTTGAGGACCTCCGCCGCCCTCGCCAGATCCTCCTCGGCGGGGACCGGCGCATAACGGGGGATGCCGAGACTGGAGGGGACCTGCTTGAACGCGTGAGCGGGCGGCTCATAGTCCAGCTCCTGCACGTCAGCCGGGATGATCACCGCGGTGACCGTGCGCCGCGTGGCGGCGATCCGCATCGCGCGGTCCAGCACGTTCGGCAGCTGAGCGGCGACCATGACCATCTCGCAGAACTCGGAAGCCACGTCCTTGTAGAGGCTGAGGAGATCGACTTCCTGCTGGTAGGAGCCGCCCATCGCGGTGCGGTCCGTCTGGCCGACGATCGCCACCACCGGCACGTGGTCGAGCTTCGCGTCGTACAGCCCGTTCAACAGGTGGATCGCACCCGGCCCAGAAGTGGCCACGCACACCCCGGTGCGCCCGGAGAACTTCGCGTAGCCGACGGCCTGGAAGGCGGCCATCTCCTCGTGTCTGGCCTGCACGAACTGCGGCTTGTTGTCGGCACGGCCCCAGGCGGCCAGCAGGCCGTTGATCCCGTCACCGGGAAAGGCGAAGACGTGCTCCACCTCCCACTCGCGCAACCGCTCCAGCACGTAGTCGGAAACCTTCATCGCCCAACTCCTCCACAGCGCGGCCCTGGCCTCTCAGTCACCGGAGAGGCCCCGCCAGCACGGCTAACCGCTGGAGCAGCGATGAAACCGCCGCAGGTCAGGCCGACCGGGGACTACGGCAGTATCACCTCAGCCTCCGCTGTCGGCAGTCAGGCATGCCGGACGGCTTGCGCTCGGGTACCCCGGCTGGGCGCGCGGCTACGAAGCGGAACGCCTCGACGGTGCCAGGGCCGCGTGGCGTCCTCGTTGATCAGTACAAAAGGAAGCCACCACGGCGCGCGCAATCCCGGGTGCCGCACCCCCCGGCGGTCAATCCGTCCTACCAGCCATCCCCCACACTCCACACGCGCTCTCATGACGATGCAGGAACATCACGACCCCACCGGAGGCAATCCGCCGCTCAGTGACCACCACGCAGCACCCCGCTGCTGGGCGTGCCGGCTCTGGTGCGGGTCCACGATGCCGCTGATCGGGAACAGTGACCGTCCCTGTCGGAGGGCGCGTACAGGCATCGAGCTCTGCGAGAGTCACGCCGAGCGCCCTGGCACGGGAGCGGCGCCGACCACGGCGCTCGCGCTGCTGCTTCATCTGCCTAGCATGCCGCCTAGGCAATGCACACCCCGCGTACCGACACGAGGCTACGGTGACCACCCACCCGCAGCGGCCACCGTAGGAGCGTCCGGGTCAGGCGCAGTCGGCCTGCCCCTGGCAGAGCTCCTAACCGATCAGAGGTCCGACGGCGCCGAGCGCCTCTCGGAGCAGCCTGCTATCGCGCCCGCTCACTGCAACTCGTAACGCGCGACAGCGGCTTCCGGCCAGGTGGCGGCCACGGTGAGCCTATAGATCATTCCAGGCCTGCCCCCAGGCCACCACCACCGCAAGACAGGATCTCTCCGGTCGGCGGGCGCACTTGCCAAACAAATAAAGGAATCGGTCCAGTAGGCCACTTCCACCGCCGATCGAATTGTGTCGTCGAACTTACCTGCCCGCCCCCCAACCAGACCACAATGAGGGTGCACGACTCCATCCGCCACTAGAAGGTGATCACCATGCGTGCCCACGCCAGCGCGAGCGCGGCTTCGGCGTCACCGGGGCCGGCCCGGTGACCGGGGCTGACCAGCACTTCGGTCTCGTCGGTGGCGGTGGTCACTACGGCTCCTCCCGGGTGCTGACGGCGTTGTGGTCGCCGTACTTCCTGAGCACCTGTCCTCCTGCGGGTTGGGTGGATCGGGCCGGGCCGCCGCGCGGGCGGCGGCCCGGCCCGTGCGGTCAGGCTTCGTCCGGTTCCGGACCCGTCGCCTCGGAATCGAGCGCACCCGAGGCGATCTGCTGCTCGGTCTCGGCGAGGCGGCGCTCGGCAATGTCGGCGTAGTGCGAAGTCACCTCGAAGCCAAGGAAGTTCCGGTTCTCCAGCAGCGCCGCCACGCCCGTCGAGCCGGAACCCGCGCAGAAATCGAGGACGGTGCCGCCCGGGCGGCAGATCTTTACCAGCTCCCGCATTACCGAGACGGGCTTCTGGGTGATGTGGACTCGGCCCGTCCTCGGCTGGGAGGCGGTGTACAGGCCGGGCAGGTAGACGGGGTGGGCGTCGCCGTCGATGGGGCCCTTGCTGCCCCACAGAACGAATTCACAATTCTGCGTGAAACGTCCCTTTTGCGGGCGCGCAGCGGGCTTGTACCAGGCGAGCGCACCGCGCCAGATCCAGCCGCCGGCCTGTAGAGCGTCGCTGGTGGCGGCCAACTGGCGCCAATCCGTGAAAACGAGCGCGACGCCGCCGTTCTTGGTGGCCCGATAGGACTCAGCGAGGAGCTGGCTCAGCCAGTACGTATAGGAACGCTGGTCCTTGTTCTCTCCGGGGAAATCGGCGAGGGTGTGGGCGGCATCGGCTGAGGTGTACTTCGCGCGGGCCGTCCGCCCGGTCCTTTCCTGCGTGGTACGCCCGCCCGAATTGTAAGGGGGGTCGGTGATGACGCAGTCGACGGAGTTCGAGGGGATCGCGGCGAGCCGGGTGAGGGCGTCGCCCCGATGGATTTCGTAGGGCAAGGGGCGGGCTGTCCTCCTGGTCGGGAAAGGGGAAGGCAGCCGGAGCACGCTCTCTGAACTGGGCATTTCTGCCGCAGTCGGCCGGGCGAAACGAGCGTTTGAACCATGCGGCTCCGGCTGCGGTGAGGAACCTAGCCCACGTGCGGCTCGCAACCTAAAAAGGGCGCCCCCGGCCACTGGCGAAGATCGTTTTAGGTTGCGAGCCGCACCTCGCCTATCGTCACCTGCGCCACGGGAGAGTCCGCCGGTCTGGCTGATCTTCGTTTTAGGCTACGAGCCCTTGCGGACCTACTGTGAGGCACCCGGCTGTGACATTCCCTCCGTTCGCTCTGGCGACCATCGTACTTTTTAGGTCGCGAGCCGCGAAGGCGCTAACGTCCTACCGGCCCATCGCCGGGATATCCCCATTCGGAGCGTTCGCCTCTTTTTAGGTCGCGAGCCTTCGATTCGGTAGCTTCGGTGACCTCAAGCGAATTCCACCTATCCACCCCAGGGGACAGTCATGCCCTTTTCGAGATTACGAGCGCGGCTTGCTGCCGCTCCCGCCGGCCCGCCCATCCGCAGGAGGGCAGGCCCCTCCCCCCGCGCTCGGTCGCATGATCCGACAGGAGACCTCATCATCCGCTCCCTCACCGTACGGACGCCGAATCCCATCTCCCGGCCTCCGGACGCCTCCGCCGCCGCACCGGCGGGAGGTGGCGCTCTGGAGACCCGATGAGCATGAAGAAGGTCGTCGGCCTCGGCACGGCCGGCCTCCTGCTCACCCCGTTCGCCATCGCGTTCCCCGCGCTGGCCGTCACCGCCAACGACGAGGCCACCAAGGCCACCAGCACCAACACCTGCACGTCCGGCCCCGGTCCACAGGCTGTGGACACCGCCGCCGTCGCCGCCCAGGTCAAACTGATCCTGAGCGGGGCCGCGGGACCGGCCGGTTCGGTCGCCGGCCTGGACGCCCCGAGCGTCCAGATCCCGAACGCGAAGACGATCGTGGCGACCGGCATCGCGATGAAGGTCCCGGCTCGCGGTCAGACCATCGCACTGGCAACCGCCTTGCAGGAGTCGGGACTTCGCAACCTGAGCTCCGGCGACCGCGATTCGCTCGGCCTCTTCCAGCAGCGCCCGTCGCAGGGCTGGGGCACGGCCGTGCAGATCCAGGACCCGGTCTACGCCTCCACCAGCTTCTACAAGGCCCTGCTCGACGTCTCCGGCTGGGAACAGCTGCCGCTGACCCAGGCCGCGCAGAAGGTCCAGAAGTCCGGCTTCCCCGACGCGTACGCGAAGTGGGAGGGCTTGGCGAACGCCCTTCAGCAGTCCATCTCCCTGGCCCTGAATGGGAGTTCGAGCGCAGGCGGCGGCTCCCCGTCCCCGACCGCGACCCCCTCGCCTTCGCCCTCTTCGGGCGGGTGCGGAACCAGTGCCGGCGCGGGGACGGACTGGGGCACCATCCCCCCGGGCGTCCTGCCCGCCGGCTACCAGATCCCCACCGAAGCGCCGCCCGCCGTCCAGAACGCGATCAAGTTCGCGCTCGGTCAGCTGGGGACGCCGTACCAGTGGGGCGGCGACTGCACCGCACCACATGGCCCGGACCCGATGGCCCGCTGCGACTGCTCCAGCCTGACGCAGCAGGCGTACAAGGCCGGCGGCGTGACGCTCACGCGAACGACCTACACCCAGGTCAGCGAGGGCACCGCGGTGTCGGTGGACGCCTTGCGCCCCGGCGACCTGCTGTTCACCCGCCCCGGCCCGCAGGGCCCGGAGCACGTGGGGATGTTCATCGGCCAGGGCCTCGTGGTGCACGCGCCGAAGACCGGCGACGTGGTCAAGATCTCCACGCTCAACTCCTGGAGGCCGGACATCATCGCCGCCCGCCGCGTCGCCAACTGACGGCAACTGCCTTCCACCTCAGCGCACTTCGCGCATCCTACCCCCTCCCTCGCGCGGCTCGGCCGCGCACCTTCCCGCCCCTCTAGCCGTGGAGTGTGATTGCTCACCTACCTCGCCGATTCCGCCGCCAAGGCCCAGCAGCTGGCCTTCGACCCCGGCATCACTCCCAGCCAGGGCGGCCTTCCCGGCCTGGACGTCCTCAAGTCCACCGTCGGCTCGATCAACCTCTTCGCGATCATCGCGGTGGTCGGCGCCCTGTGTGTCAGCGGCATCGTCTGGGCCTGGGGCCACCACACGGGTTCGCACGGCAGCGAGCAGAAGGGCAAGCAGGGCGCACTCGTGGCGGCCGGCGCGGCCCTCCTGCTGGGCGCCGCCAACGGGATCGTCAGCTTCTTCAGCGCAGTTGGGACCAACGTCCACTGATGCTCAAGTCGTCCTCGCCGTTCACCGGGCAGTCCGCGCTGCTGCGCCGGCTGCTGATCGGCCTGGGCGTGCTCGTGGTCGTCGCCCTGCTGGCCGGGCTCACCGCCCGGCTGGCGGGCGGCGGCCACCGCGCCCCGATCGCCGCCAACTCCCCCTCCGTCCCTGCCGTTTCGACGCCTTCCGCAGCGCCTTCGCCGCGCACCGGCGCCGACCCCTCGGCCGGCCCGGCTGCCAGCACCGCCCCCGTCGTCGCCCCGCCGCCGCATACCAGCGACCCGATCGCGTTCGCGAAGGCGTTCACCGCGGCGCTGTGGACCTACGACACCCGCGCCGCGACCCAGCCGCAGCAGCTCGCCGGCCTGCGCGAGTGGCTGACCGGTGAGAGCCAGTACGCCGATCCGGACGCGCTCGCCGCGCAGGTCCCGGACCCGACCCTGTGGGACCGGATGCGCGACAACGGCCAGTTCGCCGTCGGCGAGGTGGCCGAGGCGCACCTGCCCGCCGCATTTCAGAAGGGCATTGGCAACGACCCGACGCAACTGACCATCGCCTACATCTACGCGGTCACCGTCACCGGCAAGCAGACCATCAGCTGGCGCGACGGCGGCCGGGGCGCCGAGGACCGCGCCATAACCATGGCCGTGCAGTGCCGGGCAGGCCGCGACTGCGCGCTGGCCACCATCGCCACCACCGTCTACCCCTGACCCGCCCATCGGTCCCAACCAGAGGAGCTGATTGCCCATCGGTATCTGCGACCTGCCCGGCTCCGGTCTGCTCTGCGACGTCATCGTCGGCGGCGTCAGCGATTCCGTCACTGACTCCATCGGCAAGTGGATCGCCAAGAGCGCCGGCGACCTGGCCAAGAGCGCGGTCGACCTCGCCTCCCGCGCCGTCGACAAGACCACCAGCATCGACCTATCGGCGGACTGGTTCCGCACCAACTACGCCACGATCTTGCCGATCGCGCTGACCATGCTGGTGATGACCTTCATCTTCCAGCTGATCAGGGCAGCCTGGCGCCGCGACGGCCAGGCACTCGGCCAAGCCGTCACCGGCACAGTCTCGGCGACGCTGTTCGCGATGTGCGCGATCACTTTCACCGGCGTCGCGGTCGTGATCGTGGACGCCCTCTCGCGGGGGCTGTTCCAAATCGCCAACTCCAATATGGACGACGCGGTCAGGCGGATCGTCCGGGTGTCGATGATCCACGTCACGTCACCGCTTGGCTGGGCCGTCCCCGCAGTCGTCGCGCTCGGCTGTGCGGCAGGCGCAATCCTCTACTGGGGCGCGATGGTCCTGCGCAAGGTCACCGTCCTCGTGCTCGTCGTACTCGCCCCCTTCGCGGCGGCCGGCGGAGCGTGGGAGCCGACCCGCGACTGGCGCCGCAAGTGGATCGAGGCCACCGCGACCGTCGTGTTCAGCAAGCTGATCATGACGGTGATCATGCTCGTCGGTGTCTCCGCCCTCGGCGAGAGCAACACCAAGGACGGCGTGCAGGCGCTCTCGGACATCATCTCCGGCCTGGTCATCATGGCACTGGTGCTGCTGTCGCCCATGGCCATCTACAAGTTCGTGCACTGGGCCGGCGACGGCGGACAGTCCCACGACCTGCACCGATCGACCGCTGCCGGCCTTCAGGCCAGCGCCGCAACCGCCCAGAAGGGCACCCGGATGGCCATGACCGCGGCCAGCGGCGGCGCAGGCGCCGCGGCGATGGGCGGCGGCGGCGCGAGTGGTGCGGCGACGGGCGGCGGCGCCCCGCAGGGCCCCGCGCAGGTGCCCGGCCAGGACAGCCCTGCCGGTGGCAACAGCACCAACTCCGGCGGCGGCGAGTCCTCCCCGTCGCAGAGCACCTTCCGGTTCCCCGGCACGTCCTCCGGCAGCAGCGGCGACGCGATCGGCCAGCCGCTGATCACCCGGCGTGGCGCCCGCAGTGGCGGCGACCAGGGACAGCCCCTGATCTCCCGCGCCCCGGCCTCCGGCCAGCAGCCCGGAACGCCCTCCGAGGGATCAACTACCAAGGCGGGCAATGCACTTACTGCCGCCCCTGCAGCGGGCGGGTCCAGTGCACCACAGGTCGTCCTCGGCGCTGCGCGGACCACCGGCTCACCCTCCTCAGCCGGGCGAGCAGAAACGTTTCCCTCTGCCGCTGCCGGACCAGACTCCGCACCGAGCACCCCCGTCGGTTCCTCCACCCCGCCCACCTCCTGACCGCCACCGGCCGGGGCCGCCCCTCACCCGAGCCCCGGCCGGCCCCCGCCCTCATCGAAAGAGTCGCCCCTGTCGGCCTCCGAACTCCCTCTGCCGACCGTCCGGTTCCCCAGCCGATCCCGCCGCGGCGTGCTGCTCGGGCTCAGTGCCGCCCAGCTCACCGTCGTCGGCACGGCCGGCGCCCTGCTCCTGGCAACCATGGTCGCCACCGGACTGGCCGGCGCCGCCCTGGCCACCCCCATCTGGGCTCTGGCCGCCACCCTCGTCCTCGTCCGCGTCCACAGCCGCTCCATCGCCGATTGGTCCCCTATCGCTATCCGCTTCTACCTGCGCCGCGCCAAGGGCCAGCTCGTCTGGCTCGCCCGTCCCGCCACCCGGCCCCGCCGTGACGGGCTCCTCCACCTGCCCGGTACCGAGGCGAGCCTGCGCGCCGTCACCGCGCAGGGCGGCACGCTCGGTGCGGTCCACGACCCGCAGAAGAACACCCTTACCTCCATCATCCGCGTCAGCTCCCGCGCGTTCGCGCTGCTCGACCCGCCCACCCAGTCCGCCAACGTCTCCGCCTGGGGCCGGTGCCTGGCATCGCTCGCTCGCACCGGCTACATCACCACCGTGCAGGTCATCGAGCGCACCGTCCCCGACAGCGGCGACGCCCTGCAGCGCTACTGGGCCGAGCACGGCCGTCCCGACGCGAAGGTCGCGGGCCCCGTCTACAAGGAGCTGCTCGCCGCCGCGGGACCGACCGCCGCGCCGCACGAGAGCTACATCGCGGTGAGCCTCGACCTCAAGGCGGCCCGCCGCCTGATAGGAGAGGCCGGCGGCGGCCTGGTCGGCGCCTTCGCGGTGCTCGCCCAAGTGGTCCCCGGCTTCGAGCAGTCGCTGCGCAACGCCGGTCTGAACCCTGGCGGTTGGCTGACCACCGGGGAGATCGCCGCCGTGATCCGCAGCGCCTACGACCCGAAGGCCCTCGCCCACCTTGAGCAGTGGTCCGAGACCGGCCAGCCCACCGCCGACCCGGCCGCCGCCGGCCCGGTCGTCGTCGTCGAGGAGCCCACCCGCCTGACCACCGACACCGCCTGCCACGCGGTGTACTGGATCGAGCAGTGGCCCCGCTCGGAGGTCGCCCACGGCTTCCTCCACCCACTGGTGTTCGCCGGCGGCGCACGCCGCACGCTCTCCCTCACCTACGGCCCGCAGGCCCTCGACGCCGCGCTCAAGGCCGTGCAGCGCACCAAGGCCAGCATCATCGCCGACGCCGCCGAGCGCGTCCGCAAGGGCCAAGTCGACTCCGAGGCCGACTCGATGGAGTACGCGGACGCCAAGCAGCACGAGCGCGAGCTGATCAGCGGCCATGCCGACGTCGACCTGACCGGCCTGGTGGTCGTCTCGGCCGACACCCCCGAGGAGCTGCGCCGTTCCTGCGCCTCCATCGAGACCGCCGCCGCCGGCACCGGCCTGGACCCGCGGCTCCTGCGCTGGCAGCAGGCCGATGCCTTCGCCCAGGCCGCTCTGCCGCTCGCACGCACCTGACGGGAGGCCCTGCCGTGCATCACCCGCCTACCGACGACCACCGGCTGCTGCGCTTCGCGACCGCCGGCCTCGACGTCCACCACCACACCGCCCTCCCCGAGCAGGAGCCCGTCTCCCGCGCCGAGTTGGACGCCCTGCACGCCCACTGTGTCGCGCTGTTCGCGCTGCTCGACACCCACACCGGCACCACCAGGCTCCACGCCCCGGCCGAGGCCGACCACCTCCACGCCGCCCGCATCCGCGCCTGGCAGACCTGCGAAGCGCTGCACGGTGCCTACCATCGCGCCCCGCGCGCCGACGGACGCCGCCCCACCCGCGAGGCGTGCGCGCTGCGGTTGCCCGAAGGGGCACCGGACATGGCGATCTGCCAGCGCCACACCACCACCGCCGGGCGCGTGCGCCGCATCGCCACCCCGTCCGAGCTGCGCGGCACCCCCACCGCCTCCTCCCGCACCTGATCTGGAGAAACGTTCCTGCGCTCCGCCAGTGCCACCCCCCTGTTCACACCGACCCGGTCAGACCGCGCCGCCCGCCGCCAGGCCACGCGCGACCTCGCCGCCGCCCGCCTCGCCGCCCGCGAGGCCGGCCAGCCCCACCGCCCGAAGAACCGCCGCGAGGAGAACGCAGAACTCCTCCCCGTCTACCCCGCCTCCGGCCGCCCCGGCCCGGCTTCCCTGCGCGGCGGCAAGCTGCGGCTCCCGGCACACCGGATGACCACCGCGACCGCGTCCGCTGCGTATCCCTTCCTCGCGGAGGGCGGGCTCGGTTCCTCCGGCGTCCTCATCGGCCGCGATGTTCACGCCGAGGCGAGCTTCGTCTTCGACCCGTTCGCCCTGTACGGGAAAGTTGAAAACTTTACCAACCCGAACACGCTGATCGCCGGCGTCATCGGCCAGGGAAAGTCGGCACTCGCAAAGTCAATTGCCTTGAGGAGCACCGCATTTGGCTACCGCGTGTACGTGCCGTGCGACCCGAAGGGAGAGTGGACGTCCGTCTCCGAGGCGATCGGCGGGACCACCATCGCGCTGGGCCCGGGGCTACCCGGCAAGTTGAACCCATTGGACGCCCCGCCCCCGCCGGCGGGAGTGGACCCGGCCGACTGGGCAAGCGAGGTCCGCAAGCGCCGACTCCTGCTGCTCGGCTCGCTGGCGCGCACCGTGCTGCACCGGGATCTGCACCCGATGGAGTACACCGCGCTCGATGTCGCCCTGGACGCGGTCGCCACCCGCACCGACCAGACCGGCCAGGTTCCGCTGCTCGGCGACGTCGCCGCCGTCCTCGGGCAGCCAGCCGTCCTCGACGCCGCGCTCGGCGACCCCACCCGCCGGGTCGGCGCCGCCGCCCAGGACCTCTCCCACGCGCTGCGCCGACTGGTTCTCGGGGACCTCGCCGGGATGTTCGACGCCCCGTCGACCGCAGCCTTCGATCCGCGCAGCCCGATGCTGACGATCGACCTGTCCAGGCTCGGCTCCACCGGCGCGGTCGCGGTGCCACGGGACGGCGGCGGCCACGTGCGGCATCTTCACGATCATCGCGCTGACCCGGGCTCGCGCCGGGCGGCCGAGGAGAGTCTCGGCGAGGTGATGCAGCGGGCCGGCGGCGAACAGCACGGCGACGACCGGGGCACTCGGCTGCTGATGGAGGTTGTGGACGCGGTAAAGCACCGAGGCGTTCTCCCCGTCACGGGTGAAGTGCCAGAAGTCGTCGCTGCGGTGACCGCGTTCGAATGCGGCCACCAGGGCGTCGGCCTCGGCACGCAGCCGCTCCAGCAGCACATCGGTGACCACCGCGGGGACGACCGCGTACCCGTCTGCCCGTAGTCGGCTGAATGCGTCGACGGCCGGGGCACTCACAGCGCGGCCCCGGTGGCGAGTTGCTGGGCGAACCAGGCCACGGTGGCGGCCAGGCCGTCCTCGACCGGGGTCTGCGGCTCCCACCCGAACGCCTGGCGGGCCAGAGTGGTGTCGGGTCGGCGGCGCACGGGATCGTCCTCGGGCAGGACGACGAACTCGATACCCGCGGCGGAGCCGGTGAGGCCGAGGATGCTGCGGGCGATGTCCAACACGGTGCGCTCGTCCTCGGTGCCCAGGTTGACCGGGCCCGGGTGGCGGCTCGTGGCAAGCGTCAGCAGCCCGGCCACGGTGTCGTCGACGTAGCACAGCGAGCGGCTCTGGCTGCCGTCCCCCGCGACCTGGAGTGGTTGCCCGGTCAGCGCTCGGGTGATGAAGGCCGGCACGGCCCGGCCGTCGTCGGTGCGCATCCGGGGGCCGAAGGTGTTGAAGATCCGCGCGATCGCGGTGTCGGTGCCGTACTCGCGGCGGTACGCGGCGGTGGCGGCCTCCGAGAAGCGCTTGGCCTCGTCGTAGACGCTGCGCGGGCCGATGGGGTTGACGTTGCCCCAGTACGCCTCGGTCTGCGGGTGCTGGTGCGGGTCGCCGTAGACCTCGGAGGTGGAGGCGAGGACGAACCGGGCACCGCGGTCCTTGGCCAGCTCCAGCGCGCTGAGTGTGCCGATGGAGCCGACCGTCAGCGTCGGGATCGGGTGGCGCAGGTAGTCGGCCGGGGAGGCCGGCGAGGCGAGGTGGAACACCAGGTCCACCTCGCGGCCGACGGCGAGCTTGTCGTTGACGTCCTGCTCGATCAGCTCGAAGTGCTCGGCGCCGAGCAGGTGCTCGATGTTGGCGCGGCTTCCGGTCAAGAAGTTGTCCACGCAGACGACGGCGAACCCGCTGCCGTATAGCGCGTCGCACAGGTGAGAGCCGATGAATCCGGCTCCACCGGTCACGACGGCGGTCCTTCGTGACATGGGGCTCCTCAGGGATGGGCATGCCGAACCCGTCCGGCGGCGCGACGGCGCCGGCGGCGGATCGGTGTGCAGGTGAGCGGATGCGGGCACGGCTGGCGTGCCGTGCTTCGGCGATTGGTGCGAGTGGTCCGTCCTCGGTGACGTCGTCTCGCTGCGGCCGGGTCATCGACAGGTTCGGTCCTGAAGTGGTCCCCGGCCGCGCTCCCAGGTGCCCCGCCGCACACCAGCGACAGGGCACCCTTCGGGGAGCACTAGCTAACCGCCGCCCAACTCACCTTGTGAAGAGCACTTTTGTCGTCTCCGTGTCGTCTTCCGAACCCACCGGCCACAAACGAGACATCAGCACACAGTGGCGGAAGGGCTACAATCCGGTGAACACATCGGGGGTCTGCTGATGGGCCGATCAAGCGGCTTGCGCACACGGATGCGCCTCGTCCACCCGCTCAGCGTCGTCCGGGACGAGCAGGATTGGACGTACCAAGACGTCGTCGACATCGTCGCCGACGCCACCAAGCGGTCCGCCGACCGGCGCAAGGCGTGGAAGTGGGAGAACTGGGGAGTCGAACCTGACGCCGAGAGCCAGGCAGCGCTCGCGGCAGCGCTCGGCGTACGCCTGGAGGAGGTGCACCGACTCGGCTGGCCGGGGTGGCTACCGGACGGTGGGCCGGTCCGCACCGGTCACCCCTGGACCATGGTGGGGACGCTGGATGCACTGGACGACACCCTGGAGCATGCGATGCCCGACCGACGCGGATTCATGAAGCTCGGCGGGCAGGCCCTGGCCCTGCTCGCCAGCCAGTGGCTCTCGCAGACGCCCGAAGCACTGGCCGCCGCGTTCGCCGGAGGCCCGGTCGACGAGCAGCTGGTGGAGGACCTGGAGGGCGGGCTGCCGCGGCTTCGCCGACTGGAGGCCGCACTCGGCGGCCACCGCGCCCGCCTACTCCTCGACACCGAGCTGGCTACCGTCACCGACCTGCTCAAGCAGGCGTCCTACACCGAGAAGGTCGGCCAGCGCCTGCTCCGCCTCGACGCCGAGCTCGCCCGCCTCGCCGGCTTCGCCAGCTTCGACGCCGGACTCCATACCGCCGCCCAGCGGTACTGGACTACCGGACTGCGCGTCGCCCACGCTGCCGACGACCGCGCCCTGGGCGCCAACATCCTCAAGTCGCTCAGCCTCCAGTGCTACGACCACGGCCTCGCTACCGCGGCCCTCGCCCTCGCCACCGCCGCCGTCGAAGGTGCAGGCGATGTCACCCCCAGAACGCGGGCCATGCTGCTGCTGCGGCAAGCCCGCGCCCAGGCCGCCTGCGGCAACCGGGTCGGGTGCGACCGTTCGCTGTCCGAAGCCGAGACGCAGATGGCCCGCTCCGCGGTCACCGACGACGACCCGGCCTGGACCGGTTACTTCGACGCCGCCGAGTTCCACGCCCAGACCGCCACCTGCTACGCGGACCTGCGCCGCCCGAGGCTGGCCGAAGTCCATTTCACTACCGCGCTGGACCTGATGCCCCCGGCCAAGGTACGTGACCTGGCCACCTACACGATCCAGAGCGCCCGTACCCACACCGCGCTCGGCAACGCCGACCACGCCGTCCACCTCCTGGAGACGGCCGCCCAGTTGGCCGCCAGCGCACCGTCACACCGCAACACGACCCGGGTGCTCACGGCCCGAGCCGAACTCCCGATGGCCAAGAAAGACCCGAAAGTCCAGCGCCTCGACCAGCTGCTCGCCACACTGTCCGCATGACCACAAACCCCGCCCAGCGCGTCGCCCTCGTCTCCGGCGGCAACCGTGGCCTCGGCCTCGCCATCGCCGCCCGGCTCGCCGAACAGGGCATGCGGGTCGTCATCGGAGTACGCGACCGGCTGGCCGGCCGCGAGGCGGAAACCACCCTCGCCAGCACAGGGCTCCTCGTACACTCCCACGAACTGGACGTCACCGACCCAGCCAGCGTCGCCCGCGCCGTCGCCGACGTAGCCGCCCAGCTGGGACGCTTGGACGTGTTGGTCAACAATGCAGCCGTGGCTGTGGACCGCGGCCAAGCCGCCTCCGCACCCGACTTCGAGCGCGTCCGCGCGACCCTCGACACCAACCTTCTCGGCGCCTGGCGCCTCGCCGCAGCTGCCGTACCGGAGATGCGCAAGAACGGCTACGGCCGCATCGTCAACATCACCAGCCACCTCGGCTCCCAGAGCAACATGGGCATCGGCAACGTCTCCTACCGCATCTCCAAGACGGGCCTCAACGCGCTCACCCAGATCCTCGCCGCCGAAGTCGCCGACACCGGCATCCTCGTGAACGCCGCCTCCCCGGGCCGGACGAACACCCGCATGGCCTACGGCGAGACCGATCGCACCCCGGAAGAGGCTGCCGATACCCCGGTGTGGCTCGCCACCCTCCCCGAAGGTGGTCCTACCGGGGGCCTCTTCTACGAACGGAAGCCCTTGGAGTGGTAGTCCTGGCTGCCGGATTGATCGACCTGCAGCACTGCTGTCGGTGGTCGGCTCTAGCATTGGCCGCATGCCCGCAAACCGCCCCGCGATTCCGCGAGAGTTGGACCGCCGAGTCCGTGTCGAGGCCGGCCACTGTTGCGCGATCCAGCGATGCAAGTGGCCGATCATCGAGATCGCGCACATCGTTCCATGGTCGAAGGTTAAAAGGCACGAATTCGACAACCTTATTGCACTGTGCCCAAACTGTCACACACGATACGATCGAGGCGAGATCGATCAAACTGCCATGCGACAGTACAAGGAGAACCTCAGTCTCGCTTCTCCTCTCGCACTTGCGATACATCCCGACCACTTTGACTTATTGTCTAATTACCAGAGGTTTCGAATCCTCATCGAGCGCTGGATAGACAGGCTTACCGAGTTCACCGAAGGCGTGGAAAGTCGGGTCTCAAAGGCCGAAATTCGAGTACGTTTCGCAAAGGTCAGGGAGGCTTCAAAGCAGGCCTCGCATTCCTGGGTGCGCTTCGCACTGCAGTCGCCTCGAAGTGTCTCAGTTCTGGTCGATCAGGTATTTCATGGAGTCGCAAATTGGGGTTCCCAGGTACTCCGAATCCCCTTGCGAGATGACTTTCCCCGCGTCATGCCACTCACTCCCGGCGCCATGCCAGCAGTATGGTCTGAGCTGCATTCGGCCATTTATGACGCGGTCGCCCAGAATGAACTGGAATCTCCTGGCGAATCCACTGATTCATGGCATCAGCGGCTGCTGTGACCGCCGCCTCTGATTTACCTTCAGCGGCAACTGAAAATTTCCGGAGCCGCCTCCCGGGGAGGGGCGACACCGGTCAGTTCATGGGCTCGTTCGGCTAGGGGGCTAGCCAGTTCCGGGTACCATCCGCGCGCGACGGCTTGAAGCATCTCTGCGATGGCGGTGAGCTCGCCGACGCGGCCAGATGGGCTGTCGAGGACGGCTGCGAACTCGTGGCGGATCCGCGCGGCGACGGCGGGGACGAGGAGGCTGTTGGCGTGGAGCATGCCCGGGTCGAAGCCGACCGGGACCAGGCCCCAGCGTTCCCAGTCGATGATGGCGAGGGTGGGACCGGTGAGGTTGGCCCAGTGGAGGTCGCCGTGCCCGGTGGCGCGTTCGATTGCTTCCGGGGCGCGGACGCCGAGGAACTGGGGGAACGCTCGCTCGATCCAGGTGTCCCGGACCGTGGTCCGCACGCCCTTGGCGGTGGCGAGGCTCTCGGTTGCGCTTCGGAGGCTGTGCCACCAGAAGTCGTCGAGGCCAGGGTCCGTGGTCAGGTCAGGTCGGCTGGAGACTACCGGGTTGGTGACGTGGTCGAGTAGGTCGGCCTGGTACCCGTGCCCGTCCTGCGTCCAGTCGAGGATGCCGTGGAGGCGCGGCCGGGGGACGTCCTTCGGGACGAGGGCGTCGGCTCCTGCGATGCCGCACCCCTGCTTGCGGGTGCTGGTCGGCGAGGTGGAAGCGACGCGCAGCCAGTGGGTGTTGGCGCGGCGGCCGATGGTGCTGCCTGCAAAGCCCCAGACGGGGCTTCCGGTGCAGGTCACCTCCAGGTGGGCGGCGGCGGTGGCGTGCGCGGCTTCCATGCGGATGCGGGTGGGTTCGTCAGGCGACTGCACGGATCACGCTCCTGAGCTGGTCGGGCTCCAGCGGCACTGTGGTGGCTTGTAGAGCATCCTGCCAGTGGGTGCTGCTGCTGGCGGACAGGAGTGTGACGGTCAGGCCAGGGCAGGAGGCTGCGACCAGGAGGGCGGCGGAGGCGGGCGTCAAGCCGGATCGGATGAGGTCGACCAGTTCGGGTGTCATGAGACCCGGCAGGTCTCCGCCGTGAAGGGGGGCGGACCCGAAGGTGGTGATGCCGGCGTCCTGGGCCTGGTAGAGCGAGCTGGGCGAGGCGTCGAGCACTTGGACGATCGGGTCCGCCATGACGAGGCTGACGGGCTGCTGGAGACCTGCGAGATGGTGCTCGTCCGATCCTGCGGCCTCTCGGGCCAGTCGAAGCAGTTCCGGGACGGTGAACGCGCCGTCCCGCAAGCCCGACCAGGTGGCCACGCCGTACCCGGTGATCCGGCCCTGGTGGACCAACTCCTCCAGGACCGTGAACGCGCGGCGCAGAGCTGTGTGGATCTGCGGCCGGTGCTCCCCTGCACGTTCCGGGTTGTGGACTAGGACGAGGTCGGCCCGGCCGAGTTCCTCCAAGGTGCGCTCGGTCTGCCAGCGGACGAAGCCCGGTGCGAGGCTGTGCCCGGCGGTCGGTTCGGTGATGCCGAGCACTCCGTCGACCATGGCGGCGCGCGCCTGTTCGGCCGTGTGGAACCCGGTCTTCGTCGCCACGCGGACGCCAGGGTGCTCGTTGAGCAACGGAGCGAGGGCCCGATGGGCTTGGCCGCCCGCGTAGTTGGGGGCGGTGTCGATCCAGGGTGCTCCAGAGGCCAGGGCGGTGCGCGCCGCCAGTTCGACGTCGCGCACCTTGTACGTGCCCAGGCCGAGCACGGCCGTCATCGGCTTCCTTCGGTGACGTGGAGAACCTGCCCGGCGAGGAGCTCGTTCAGCAGAGCGACGGCGTCGTTGATACTGAGCCCGCCCGCCTCGGCGAACGCGCGGACGGTCAGCGGCTGCCCGACGATCAGGCGTTCCATGGCGGGCCTGGCCCGGTCCTTGAACTCCCACTCGGTGCCGGCCGCCGCGAACGTGACCGTTCCCTCGGCCGGGTTCTCGGTCAACCGGGCGCGAGGAGCCGTCGACGTGATCGTCAACGAGCCGACCGTGTCCGTCTCGGCAGGGGTGCGCGGGACCGGCAGCCCACCGACGAAGGGAAACGAGGGCACTGGGCGGCCCGGGTGGGTGGTGTCGATCGTCTGCGCCCACCGGGTGAGCAGGCACGGGTCGTCCAGCTCAGCGAGAACAGCGCGCCGCAAGTCGGCGACATAGGCCGCCTGGTCTCCCACGGGGGCGAACCGCGGCACGTCCAGGCGGACGGCGGTCTCGGCGCGTACCCGGTCGACGACCCAGGACAGGAGGTCGGCTCCGGTGTGGGCGACGAGGCCGAAGGTTGCGTGGAGCGAGGCGGTTCCTTGATCGGCGGTGACCGCGTGCCACCACCCGCGGGGGAGGTACAGCACGTCGCCCGGGGTGAGCACGAAGTCCGCGATGGGTTCGCCGGTCGGCTCGGTCGGCGTCTCGACGTCGCGCCAGGCAGGTGCAATCCGGGTCGGGCCGTAGATGCGCCATCGCTTGGCGCCGTCGAGTTGGACGACGACGACGTCGTGGTCGTCCCAGTGGGTGCCGAAGCCTTCCACCGAGGTCCAGGAGGCGTAGGCGTTCGCCTGGACAGGGGTGCCGAGGAAGAGTTCGAGGCCGACGGCGGCGGCCCGGAGCGGGCGGTGTATCTCGTCGATGGCGTCGAGGACCAGCGATGCGCCGTCGGCCAGGCGCTGGTGAAGTTCGGAGGGCTGGATCCGGTGCCAGGTGGCGGCACGCCGGTTGGTGACGGTCGAGGCGTACCGGTGAGCGGGCAGAGTCTCGCCGTCCGCCGACAGGCGCAAGCGGGGCGGCTCCAGCCGGTGGGTGGCCAGGATGGTGTTCAGGTCGTCCCAGGACAGCAGGTCGGCCACATCTGCCGACCTGCCGGGGATCACGAGGTGGGAGCGGTGGAGCGTCTGGGCGAGGAAGGTCTCCCCGCCCAGACGCGCCGCCCACGAGGCGGTGTCAAGCATCGTCGTGGGCGCTCCGGCTAGTCGTTGTCGTTGCCGTCGGAACGGCCGCCGGTGACGTCGGAGGGCACGTCGGCCCTGCTGCGGGCGGCGGCGATGCTCCGCTTGGCGACCAGCAGCCCGTCGTCCTCGACGCCTTCAACGGCCGTCACGATGTTCTTCATGCGGTCGACCTCTCGGTCCTGTTTCGCCGGGCCTTCCGGCGAACACCAGGGAATCGCTGCGCGACGCATCCGAACAGAGCAGAATTGGTGCACAGATGGGACATCCGTGTGGGAAACCAGGCGTTGAGCAGGTGACTTCACAGTCAGGATCGGCACAGCACGCTGAGGGGACAGGTGATGGGGGAGCGGCGCGAGCGGCTCGTCGCACTTCGCGTGGCAGCCGGGTTCACCCAGGAGTCTTTGGCCGAGGCCATGGCCGTCGACCGGTCGACGGTGGGCCGGTGGGAGCGGGGCAAGTCCTCGCCACAGCCCTGGCAGATGGCGAAGCTGTCCGACCTTCTGCGGATGACCCCGGACGAACTCGTCGCAGACCTGCGAAACGGCCCCATCCGGCCAGCCGTTGGAACCACCCTGGCCACCAGCAATCCGTATGAGGCCCCTCGCCGGCCCGAGGCGCACGGGTTGGGTGGCACGGACACTTCCATGACGGCTGGAACCGCCACGATGGCTCTCATGGACGGCGGCGTCCGGGTCGGGTGCCGGGCGGCCGACGGGCGGATCATCTTCGTGACCATGCCGCGCCAGGCGCTGTCCCATGGCGTATCGGCGACGTCCGGTGTCACGCGCTTGTCCGGCCTCGCCATGCCCAACGTCCAGGCCCTGCCTCCCGTGCTGGCCCCTGAACTTCACCCGGTCGAGAGCCTTCGGTCGCTGCGCAGGTCCCTGGTGGAGTGCGACAACATCCTCGGCCCTCGCGAGGTCGTCGCCACCGCCCAGGAACACATCCAACTGATCCAGCACCTCCGCCGGGAGGCCACCGGTCACGACCGGCAAGCCCTGCTGCAAGTTCTCGCCGAGTACGCGGAGTTCTGCAGCTGGCTCCATCAGGACGGCGGAGACCACCGCGCCGCCCAGTACTGGGCCGGCCGCGCAACCGACTGGGCGAGCGCCTGCGGCGACCGCGACCTGACCGCCTACATCACGGCCAGGAAGGCCCAACTGGCAGGCGACATGAGGGAATCCGCCGACGCCGTCGACCTCGCCGACTACGCCGAGCGCCTGGCCCGTCCCGGAAGCCGACTGAGCGCCATGGGTGCGGTCTACGGTGCTCACGGGCACGCGCTCCTCGGCGACGAGCTGACCGCCCAGCACACCTTCGACCGCGCGCTCGCGCTGATCGCCGATCCGTCCGAAGCTCCGATCGGGCGCGGCAGATGGCTCGACGCCGCGTACGTGGAGGCCCAGCGCGCTCGATCGCTGTCTCTGCTCGGACACCACCACGAAGCGGTGGCTGGCTTTGAGCGGGCGATCCGCTCCCTGCCTCCCAACTTCCGCCGCGACCGCGGCGTCTACCTCGCCCGCTCGGCCATCTCTCAGCTCGCTGCCAACGGCCCGGAACACGCAGCCGCAACGGGCGAGGCGGCGCTCGCCATCGCCGTCACCACCGGCTCCGCCCGGATTCTCACCGAGCTGGCCACGCTCGATGGACTGCTACAACGATGCCGGGGCGTTCCCGCGGTCGACCGGTTCCGGGAAGCCCTCGACAGCCATCTCCTTCATGAAGTCTGATCATCAAAGCGCCCAGCACCACCGAGAGAACGGACCACGATGGCCACCCGCCCCTTCGTCCTGCTCAGCGTCGCCACCTCCGTCGACGGCCACATCGACGACGCCTCGCCCGAACGTCTTCTGCTGTCGAATTCGGCCGACTTCGACCGTGTCGACCAGGTCCGGGCCGAGTCCGACGCCATCCTCATCGGCGGCAACACTCTGCGCAGCGACAACCCCCGGTTGCTCGTGAACAACGAGAAGCGCCGTGCCAACCGCATCGCGGCCGGCAAGCCGGAGTACCCGCTCAAGGTGACCATCAGCGCCAGCGGTGACCTGAGCCGGAACCTCAAGTTCTGGCACTTCGGCGACAAGAAGGTCGTCTACACCACCGACTCCGCCGCCGCCAAGCTCCGCGAGGAACTCAACGGCCTGGCCGACGTCGTCAGCACCGGCGAGAGCGTCGACTTCGGTGCCCTGCTCGACGACCTCGCCGCCCGCGGCGTCGAGCGGCTCATGGTCGAGGGCGGCGGACAAATCCATACCCAGTTCCTCTCGCAGGGCCTGGTCGACGAGATCCACCTCGCCGTCGCACCTCTGCTCGTCGGCGACGCTGATGCGCCCCGCTTCCTCTACCCGGCCGACTACCCCGGTGGAAGCACGCGCCGGATGCGCCTCCTCGGCACCGAGGCGGTGGGCGACGTCGTTCTCCTGCGCTACGCCCCCAAGGAGGAGTTGGTCTGAGCAAGCCGTGCCGGTGGTCAGCAACGACACTCGCTGGCCGCCGGCTCCGGTCGCCCTGGCGTTCGCTCAGTCATCGCTCACGATGTTCAGCTGCGCTCTGCCCAGCGCTTGGCGAGCGCCGGAATCGCAGCGATCTTCTCCTCCGGAAGATCCTCCCACCGGATCCGGGCGGGAGTGCGCGGCCCGGGGCACGGGATCACCGTCTCCGGTGTGACGATCAGATCGACCTTGACGTCGTGGGCCTCCGTCGGCACCGCGTCCACCACTTGGAGGCGGTGCACCGTGGTGACGAACACCGTCTTCTCGCTGATCAGCCCGGCCTCGGTCAGGAGGGCGGCCTCAATGTCCGAGTATCCGGCGCCCTTGCCGATCCGGGCGCCGGTCCGGTCGACCGCGACGCTGCCCAGGACGACGATGTCGACCGGCGCCAGCTCGTCGACGTCCACGGCGTGGGTGAGGTTCGGCACCTCTCGGCGGCTCGCGGCCACCGCGGGGGGGACGGTGAGGCGCGCAGGGTCCAGGACGTAGAAGGGCGCCTGTGCCGCCAGCCGGGGGACGGCCATGTAGACCGTCTTCCCCTGCTCCAAGGCGAGGGCGCGGACAGGCTCCTGCGCGGTGTCCGGCACCGCCTTGACGATCTCGGCTGCTCGCCATGCCAGCAGGTCGGCGAGGCGCCCGGCTGCTTCTTCGGCGCCGTGAAAGGCCGGAATCCTGCCGTGCGCCGTGTCGTCCTGGACCGCCAAGGCTGCGTCCAGCTCGGTCCAGACGCGCTCGCGCAGTGCGGCCTTGTCTCGTTCCCGGCGCGCGGTCACAGTTGCATCGTCTCCTTCTTCGGTCAGGGCGCTGCCATCAGGGACAGCAGCCGGTCGTTGAGCTCCAAGACCTGGACCTCCCGCCGCCAGGGTTTCAGCTCCCGAGCTGCGGCGAACACTCGGTTCATTCCCCCGCCACCACGAGTCTGTTCGAGTTCGTCGACCGCTTGGTCGAGCACCTCCAGGGCGCCGTCGACTTCCCGCTGGCGGATGAGGGCCAGGGCTAGGTTCCCCAACACGATCGTCCGCGACTTCTGTCGACGCCCCAGGCTCCCGGCGACGGTCTCCAACTCGTACTGCGCACGCTGGAGTTGACCGAGTTCGAGATAGCAGGAACCGGCGAGACGGCGGAATTGGTCCGGAGAGATGAGATCTGCGGCGGGCCCGCTGTCACCATGCGCCAGCAGTTCCTGGGCGAGGCCGATGCTTTTCTCGCACTCTTCCCTGTCTCCAAGCATGGCGTGTGCTTCACCGGCATGCAGGAGTGCCAGGCCGGCGAGAGCCGGGCTGACCGGCGCCGCCCGTCTGGCTGCCGCTTCGGCGAGCGCGAGTCCGGTCGGCGCGTCGGTGGTGCCGTACAAATCGACGTAACTCGACCGCAGGAGTGCATGGCTCTCCAGAACGGGATTCTGAAGACGTCGGGCGAGGGTGGCGGCCTGGGAATAGTACTTGCGGGCGCCGATGTGGTCGCGTCGTTGCGAGGCGTCCCAAACCAACTTCCCCATCAGGGTGGCCGTTTCGGCTTGGACGGTCAGCACGTCACGCTTCTGCGGGCCATCGCCAAACTGGCAGGCCATTTGGTCGAGCAGGGCGAAGTACTGACCGGCCTCAGCGAGCAGGCTTGAGGACGGCGCACGGTCGTACCGCCGCTCAAGGTCCAGATACACGATCCGTAGTTCATCAGGCGAGCCTCCGGCGTGATCACCGGACCTGGCCTTCGTCGGCCTCTCGTCGAGCTGCCCGTCGAACAGGGCTTCGAGTTCTGCGGGAGCACGTTTGATGGCCTCACTGAGTGCCGGGAGCTGCCACGACCGCGGGGCCGCCTTGCCGGCCTCCCAACGGTGCACCGTCGAACGGTCGACACCGAGATGCTCCGCCAGCGCCTCCTGGGTCCAGCCCGCCGCCCGACGCCACTGGGCGAACAGCTTCATCATGCACTCCAGTACGTTGTCGCTCTAAAGGCCGCAGCTCACGGCCAGGTTTCCCGCATGGATGCCACACGATGCAACAAATGTGCCCTGTTGCAACGCCATTGTCGCCTGGTTCCGTATGACCCGCACAGAACGGTGACTTCTCGGCTCGTCCTCCCGGCGCCGGAGTCGCGTAAGCGCCACGCACAGCCTCCCACCACCCTCCGTCTGAACGCTGGCGCCCAGTGGGCTCCGCGCAAGGTCCGGCGGGCAGCTGGACCGATCGACGCCCAGAACTCGACAAACACCTGCCATGTTCATGCCTGGAAGGACGATCCCATGATCGCCGTGTCTCCGGCTCAGCCGGCATACCACCCGGCCGGCCTAGACGATGCGCTCCGGACCGCGGTGGACGATCTGCGGGCCGGTCGCTGGCTGTCGACACAGCGATTGCTGGCCACCACGGCACAGAACCTCGGCCTTCGGACGTCACGGACGCAGGTGCTGGCGCTGGTTGCGGCCCGGTCTACGGTGCTCACCGACTGGGGGCGTGAGGACCCGGACGACCCGGGGCTGGCCATCCTGCGGACGCGGGTCGCGGTCGAGCACGCCCTGGCCGCGGCCGAGGCCGGTTCCCCCGCAGCCGGCCACCTGGAGCGAGCGGCGCGGGAATCGTGCCGGGCCGCCGCCGAGGCGGTGCCCTCCGACCCTGTTCCGTGGGTGTGCCTGCTCGCCCTGGCCGTGCTGGACCGGTCCAAGTCCCGCCCCGAGCACCGGTGGCACTCATCGGATCCGATGCTGCCGCTCGGGCCGTGGGGGCTGCTCGACGAGGCGCTCACGCGTGATCCGGGCAATCGGGAGGCCCATCACCGCGTGCTCCGCTACTGGCTCCAGGCCTACCGGCCAGTGGCTGCCGACTTCGTTCACCTCGCCATGTCGAAGGCTTCGGCCGGCTCGCCGCTCGCCGCCCTGCCGCTGTACCTGTCGGTTGAGCACTACCGCAACGAGCCAGGGCGGAACGCGGCCGTGCTCCGGCAATGGCTTCGGGAACCCCATTTCTCCCGTGCTCAGCGCGCGTACGAGAGCTGGTCCGCGTCGGAGCCCGGGTCGTGGCCGGTTGTCGATCTCAGCTACCTGACCCACGCGCTGTGGGCATCGGCCCGAATGGCCGCCGCCGTCGAGGTGTTCACCACGCTCGGCCAGTTCGCGTCCCGGGCCCCATGGGGCCTGGTCGCCGACTCGCCGGAGCAGGCCGAGAGTCTGCTACTGACCGCGCGCCAGCAGGCCCTCGCCGGCCGGGCGACCGCCCTGGCCTGATCTCCCCCACCCTTGCCCTCTGCCCACCTTCTTCCCGCACGGAGGTCGACCTCGATGTCCCCCGCCCACGCCGCACCGCCGACCGACGAGGAACGGCTCCGCCAACTCGGCTACGAACCCAAACTGATCAGGAGAATGGGCGAGTTCGGCAACTTCGCCAGCTCGTTCTCCGTCATCAGCATCCTGTCCGGCTGCATGACGATGTTCGCGTTCGGCCTGAACACCGGCGGGCCGGCGGTGATGTTCTGGGGCTGGATCGGCGTCGGGGCGATGGTCCTCTTCGTCGGCCTGGCGCTCGCCGAGGTCACCTCAGCTTACCCAACCTCCGGCGGCCTGTACTTCATGGCGCACCAGCTCGGCGGCCCGCGCTGGGGCTGGCTGGTCGGCTGGCTCAACTTGCTCGGGTTGGTCGGCGGAATCTGCGGCATTGACTACGGCGCCGCCAGCTTCATCGGAGCCTTCCTCAACCTGCAGTTCGGCTACGAGCCGACCCCGGGCGGCCTGTTCGCGATCTTCACGGCCGTCCTGCTGCTCCACGCGCTGCTGAACCTGCCGGAGGTGCGGCGGGTGTCCGTGCTCAACTCGATCTCGGTGTGGTGGCACATCGGCGGCGTCGTACTGATCGTCGGCGCGCTCGCGATCGTGCCCAGCCGGCACCAGGACGCCGGCTGGGTGGTTGGGCACTTCGTCAACAACACCGGCTGGAGCAGCCCGATCTACGTGAGTGCGGTCGGCCTTCTACTGGCGCAGTACACGTTCTCGGGCTACGACGCGAGCGCACACATGTCCGAGGAGACGACCCGGGCAGCGGTGTCGGCGCCCCGCGGGATCGTCCGCTCGATCTGGGCGAGCTGGATCGCCGGCACCGTCCTGCTCACCGGCCTGCTGTTCGCCGTCCAGGACTACGACGCCGTCCTCGGCACCACCACCGGTGTGCCGCCCGCGCAGATCTTCATCGACGCGCTCGGGACGACCGGGGGGAAGGCGCTCCTGGTCGTGGTGATCGTGGCGCAGTTGTTCTGCGGGAACGCGGAAACGGCGGCCGCCAGCCGGATGGTGTTCGCCTTCGCGCGGGACGGGGCCCTGCCCGGATCAGCGCTGTGGAGTCGGGTGTCGGAGCGTACCGGGACGCCGGTGGCCGGGGTGTGGCTGTCGGTGGGGGCGGCGCTGGTGCTCGCACTGCCGTCGCTGTACAGCGCGACCGCGTACGGGGCGGTGACCGCCGTGAACGTCGTGGGGATGACGCCGGCCTACGCGGTGCCGATCTACCTGCGGCTGCGCAGGGGCCAGAAGTTCCGGCCTGGGCCGTGGAATCTGGGTCGCCGGGGGCCGTTGATCGGGTGGATCGCGGTGGGCTGGGTGGCCGTGGTGAGCGTGCTGGTGTGCCTGCCGCAGAGCTACCCGGTGACCGTCGACACCTTCAACTATGCGCCCGTCGCGCTCCTGGCGGTGATGGTGCTGGCGTGGGTGTGGTGGCTCCGGGCGGGACGCTCGTACTCGCCGCCGGTCCAGCAGTCGGCCGAGTTGGCCGGGCTTTCCGAGGGGGTCGTGTGACCAGCCGCCGCGCGGCTCGTCCGGAGGCGGCGATGCGCACCGCCCGCTACCGCGCCGGCTCGGCGGCGGTGGCCTCGCCGGCCGGGCCGCTGCACCGGCTGGTGGACACCTTCGGGATCGAGACGGTGCTGCTGGCGGCCGTCGACGTGCAGGGCCGGCTCAAGGGCAAGGAGTACGACGCGGCCTGGCTGGTGGACCGGCTGCGGTCGGGGCGTCTTGCCCCGGAGATGTGCGGGTACGTGATCGGCACCGACCTCGGGATGACCGCCCCGCGTGCCGGGTCGTTCTCGTGGGAGTCCGGGTTCGGCGACGTCGGGCTGCTGCCCGATATCCTGCGCGCCCGCGTCCTGCCGTGGCTGCCGTCCACCGCGGTGGTGCTCGCCGATCCGGTCAGCGAGGGGTGGCCGCACCCGCTCGCCCCCGTCACCGTGCTGGCCGAGCAGCAGCAGGGCCTCGCCGGTGTCGGCCTGACGGCGATGGTCGGGATCGAGACCGAGTTCGTGCTCTACTCGGGCACCGCCCGGGACGCGACAGCGGCCGGCTGGCGCGGGCTTCGCCCCGCTGTCTGGGACAACCGCGACTACGCGCTCGACCTGCCGACGCCGGTCCGGGAGTTCAGCAGGAGGCTGCGGCAGGTCCTCGCCGGGGCCGGCCTCCCGGTCGAGGCGGTCAAGGGCGAGGGTGCCGCAGGCCAACTGGAGGTCACCTTCCCGTACGGCGAGGTGACGGCTATGTGCGAGCAGCACGTGCTGTTCAAGCACGCCGCGAAGACAACGGCGGATCAGCGGGGCATGGCGGCGTCGTTCATGGCGGCCCCGTCCACCGGGGTCGGCAGCGGCATGCACCTGCACGTCTCGCTGCACGACGTCGACGGCCGGCCGGTCCTGGCGGCCGACCCCGAGGACGGGACCGTGCTGTCGGAGCTGGGCGAGCAGGCGGTGGCCGGGCTGCTGACCGTGCTGCCGGACACCGCCCCGCTGTGGGCGCCGTACGTGAACAGCTACAAGCGCCTGCAGCCGCACTCGTTCGCTCCGGCCCGCTTCACCTGGGGCCGGGACAACAGATCGTGCGCGGTGCGCCTGGTCGGGCACGGCCGCAGCCTGCGGCTGGAGGTGCGGCTTCCCGGCGCGGACGCCAACCCGATACTCGCGCTGGCGGCCGTCCTGGCCGGTGTCCGACACGGCGTCGAGGCCAGCCTCAAGCCCCCGCCCGCCACCCGCGGCGACGCCTACCTGAACCGTGAGGCGCTGCCCGTGCCGCAGTGCCTGGCCGAGGCACTCGCCGCCTTCGAGACCAGCGCACTGGCCGGCGAACTGCTCGACGAGCCGGTCGTCGCCCACCTGGCCCGCGTCGCCCGCCTGGACCTGGACCACCACGCCGCCCGCGTCACCGACGCCGAGCTGGAGCGCGGTCTCACCCAGGCATGAGCCCCGGGCCGGTCACGGCGCCACACCCCCAGGCCCGCGACCGGCCCGGTCCAACCCCACCCCTCACCCTCACCTGCTGGAGGACCCCATGGAAACCGTGGACACCGCCGTCCGCCCTCGCGCGAACGGCGGCGCGAAGCCCACCCCTGACCGGCCCGGCGTGCTGGCCCGGGCGCACCTGGTCGACGTCGCGAAGCCCGGTATGGAGGGCCTGGCGCTGTGGCTCGTCTCCCACGGTCTGGACGTCACCGGCAGCATCGACCCCACCGACCAGGACAGCGCCGCTACCGCCCGGTTGCGCGAGGCCGGGGTGAACGTGGTGGCCGGGTTCGACGCGCGCAACGTCCGCGAGGACCGGACCTGTGTCGTGTGGTCGGGGGTGGTGGCCGCGCCCCACCCCGAACTCGACCGCGCCCAGGAGCTGAAGCTGCCGGTGCTCGCACGCGCGCACGCGCTCGCCTCGCTGACCGCGGGCTTCGGCCGGCAGTTGGTGGCCGTCGGCGGCAGCCACGGCACCGCCACCGCGGCGGCGGTGCTCGCCACCGCGCTGGACGACGGACGCACCGGCTGGATCCTCAACGCCCCCGCCCGGTACCGCCCGCCGAGGCGTGGCGGCGACCGGCGGCTGGTGGTGGACCTGTGCCCGGACACCACTACCCACGAGGCCGCGCCCCTCGGGTCCTGGGGCTACCGGCCCGGCACCGCGAACCGGCAGCGGCGACCGAAGCCCTCGGTGACGCTGATCAGCGCCGTCGCCAGGACCGTGCCGCACTTCGAGGACACCATCGAGGCGTTGAACGACGCCACCAACCTCGCCCGGTCGTCGGGCACGGTGGTGCTGCCGCTGTGGGACAAGGGCGCCAAGATCGTGCACGAGAGACTCACGGACCGGCCCGACCCCAACGTGGCGGTGGTGACCGTCGGCCTCACCGAGGATGCCGACGTGTGGGTCCTCACGCCCCGGTGGCTCGGCGGCGAACACCTCCTCACCCTCCACTACCGGGGCGTGCAGCACCAGTTCACCGTTGCGGTCATCGGCCGTCACCACGCCCTGGCGGCGTGCGCCGCCATCGCGACCGCCCTCGTCGCAGGCGAGGACCCGCAGGCCGTGGCGGAGCGTCTCGCCGCCTTCGGCGGCGTCGCTCGCTCGCTCGCCGTGCTCGGCACGCAGAACGGCGTCACCGTGGTGGACTCCCGCGCCCGGCACCCGCGCGAGGTCGCCCAGGACGTCACGGCCGCCCGGATGCTCACCGAGGGAAACGTGGTCGTCGTCCTGGAGCCTGACGGCATCGCCCGCACCGGCGCCCACGCCGGCGAAATCGGCGCCGCCCTAGGCGATGCCGATCGCGCGCTGCTCCTGCCGGTCGCCACCCCGCTGGCCGGACACGACGGGCCCGACCCGCTGGACGCCGTCGAGCGGGCCGCCGTGCGAGTCCTCGGAGACAGTGCGGTCCACCGCGTGCGCTCCGGTCCGTGCGAACCCGGCCCGGAGCAGCGCATTGTCGAGATGGTCGCCGAGGGCGACCTCGTGCTGGTCGTCGGGACCGGCCAGGCCGAACGGCTCGGGCCCCGCGTGCTGGACCGCCTCACCCCGACCGGCGCCTCGGGCGCCGACCGCCCGTGAACCGCCCGCCGACCACCGGAGACACCACCATGACCAACCCTCCCGCCCACACCCTGACCGGGCAGCAGGTCCGCCTGCTCGGACACATCGCCACCGAATCCACCGCCCGCACGATCGCCGCCGACCCCGAACTCCCGTGGGAGCGCGCCGAGGTCGACGCCGCCGTCAAGGACCTGCTCGCGGCCACCGGCACCCGCACCGCGTCCCAGCTCGTCGCCTGGGGCACCGCGCACCGCATCATCACCGACACCTCGCAGCCCTGCGCCGCGCTCACCGCCGATATCCGGCTCCCGCAGCGGCTCCGCGGTGTCCTGGTGGGCTGGGTCGGCGGACGTACCGCCCCGGAACTCGCGGCGGACGTCGGCATCGCGACCACCACCGTACGCAGTTACGGCAGGGACCTGCGCGCCTGGCTGGGGGTGCGATCCCAGGTGCAGGCGAGCATCGCCGCGGTCCTGGCCGACCTGGTCCTCCTCAGCGACATCGACCCCGCCTGGCCCGCCGAGCCGCTGCACCACGCCGCGTCCTGCAGCCAGGCGGCGTGAGCCCCCGCCACACCGGCGGCAGAGCTGCGATCGGGGCGGTCTGCTTCCTCCTCGGAGTCCAGGTCGCAGCCGCCATCGGCGCCCTGGCCGTCGCAGACCGCCTGATCGCCTCGCGTTCTGTGCCGAAGCGCCGGACCAGTTCCTCCCCGCAGGCCCTTCCCTGGCCGGCCGGCTGAACACCCGCTCCACGCACCATCCCATGGCGGCCATTTCGGGCCAGGGCCGCACCCCAGCAACCCCGGACAGAAGATGAACACCTTACGACCTGCCGACGGACTGGCGGCCCGCGACCTGGACCGCCACCTGATCAACCGCGAAGGCCTCCTCGTCGATGCCGCCGCCCTCGCCCAGCTGCCCGCCACCCGCCTGTCCGGCGCCGACCCGCTCCTCCTGGCCATGGGCGCCCCCGTGCCGGCCGCCGTGCCCGCCCCGCTGCTGCGGCTGCTGATGCGCGCCGGCTCCATGGCCGTCCCCTGCTCCCTGGTCACCGAACAGCTCGGCCCCCACGTAACTGCCATGCTCGCCGCCCAGCGCGTCACCAACGTGTGGTCCGCCTCCGTGAGTGCGGCAGAGCACCGCGAGCAGGGAACCAACCCCTACCGGGCCGCGGCCCGCGCTCTCAGGCTCCCGGTCGGGAACTGCCTGATCATCGCGACCGATCTCTCGCTGCGCGAGGCCCGGGCCAGCAGGGCACGCCGCGTACTGATCAGCACCTCCGGATCCCTCAGCGTGGCCTCCAAGACCACCGATGGACTCAGCCAGCACGAGCACGACGTCGCTCTGCAGCTCGCCCTCGGCCACACCTACGAGGGCGTCGCCGAGCAGCTCGGCTGCTCCGCCAGCGCCGCCGCCAACCTCATGTCCCGGGTGATGCGCCGCCGAGGCCTCGCCGACCGCACCCGCACCATCGCCGACCTCATCCTCTCGAAACTGCTCGACACCACCGAGCTTCGCGCGGCGCTGCCCGAGAAGCTCCCGGAACTCGCCCGACGCGACCAGGAGGTGCTCACCCTGCTCGCCACCCACGAGGTGCGCACCGTCGCACGGATGACCGGCATCAACCAGGACACCATCGGCAGCGTGATCACCCGGGCCACCAACGCCGTCGGGGCCAAGACCCGCACCCACGCCGTCGTCATGGTCCTCCTGCTCGGCCAGCCCGGCCCGGTCGCCACCTCCGGCGGTGCACCGTGCAGCTGATCGAGTACCCGGAGCACTACACCCCCGACGGCAGCCCGACGCTGTACCTGGCCCGCTCGGGCACCGGCCGCCCAGGCTGGCAGAGCGACGCCGTCGCCCTCTTGGACGCGGCCGGCTTCACCGGCAGCGTCCTCAACCCCCAGCCCTGTAACCGCTCTACGTCCGGGATGGGAGCAGCGGCCGGCTGGCAGGAGCACAACCTGAGGCGCATCGGCGCCATCCTCCTGTGGTGCCCCCACGGCGCGCAGCAGGTCCTCGACGTCCGGCAGCGTTTTCTCCACCGCTCACGCACTGAGCTGGTCGTCGGCTGTGACCTCGACCAGCGTGCGCAGCGGTTCGTCCACGCCGAACTTATCGCCGCGATACCCCGCCTGGCGGTTTCCACCGGTCTGGCAGCCACCCTGCGCGCGGCCCTCGACTGCCTCGGTGCCCCCGCCGCCACCCGGCACTGACAGCCCGGTTCCACCGGCCGCATACCCCCGCCCATGACAGGATCCTGATGCTCTCCATCCCACCCCCGGCCCCGCTGATCGAGGACCAAGCCCTGATCGGCAATCTGTGCAGCGCGGCGCTAGTGACCCGTGACGGGTCGATCAACTGGCTGTGCCTGCCGCGGTTCGACTCCCCGGCCGTCTTCGCGGCGCTTCTTGGCAGAAAGGAGCACGGCTTCTGGCGTGTCGCCCCCGCCAGGTACGACGGCGCCCCGCCTGCGGCGAGTACCCGGCGCCGCTACCGGGGCGAGTCCCTCGTCCTGGAGCAGGACTGGGACACCCCTGAGGGATCCATCCGTGTCATCGACTTCATGCCCGCGCCCGACGACACTGGCCACGCGCCCGCCGAGGTCATCCGCATCGTCAAGGGCCTGTCCGGGGAGGTCCGCGTCGCCTCCCAGTGGCGCCCGCGCCCCGGATACGGGGCTCAGGTGCCGGCCATCCGGCGTACCGAGCAGCACGGCCAAGCCCAACTCGGCGCCGTCAGCGGCACCGACGCGTACTGGCTGCAGGGCGGCCCGCGTCACAGCCCCGGCCGTCACGGCACCTGCCGCGCGGACTTCCCGGTCGCCGCCGGACAGCGCGTCGTCCTCGCCCTCACCTGGCAGGAAGCCCGCCACCCCGCGCCCACCGCGACCGACGCCCACCGCGCCCTCGGCCACACCCTCGCGTTCTGGCACGCTTGGTCCTCCGGCTGCACCTACACCGGGCCGGAGCGCGAGGCCGTGGTGCGCTCCGCCATCACCCTCAAGGCCATGTGCCACGTGCACGGCGGAATCGTCGCTGCCCCCACCACCTCCCTGCCCGAGCAGATCGGCGGCGAACGCAACTGGGACTACCGGTTCACCTGGCTACGCGACTCCGCGCTCACGGTCGCCTCCCTGCTGCGGCTGGGCTTTGTCCAGGAGGCCGACGAGTGGAGGGACTGGCTCACCAGCACTCTGGACCCCGCGAACCTGCAGGCGCTCTACCGGCTCAGCGGCAAAACGGACACCGACGAGGAGATCCTGCACCACCTGCCCGGCTACGCGGGCTCCCGGCCGGTGCGCATCGGCAACGGCGCCGCCGGACAACTGCAACTCGACGTCTACGGCGAACTGGCGCACGCTCTGCTGCTGGCCGACGACGCGGGCCTGCCCCGCAACCGGGACGCCGACGAGCTGCTGCTCGCGCTCGCCGACCAGCTGGAACGACGCTGGCGCGAGCCCGACGAGGGGATCTGGGAAGTGCGCGGCCCGCGCCGGCACTTCACCCACTCCAAGATCCTGGCTTGGGTGTTCTTCGACCGGGCCGCCACCCTCCTGGCCCGACGCCCCGGCACCGGCCTGGCCGTGGCACGCCTGCGCGCGGTGCGCGAGGAGATCCACGCCGACGTCTGCGCCCACGCCATCGACCCCGAGCGCGGCGTGTTCACCCAGTACTACAGGGGCCAAGACCTGGACGCCTCACTCCTGCTCATCCCCGCCGTCGGATTCCTTCCTCCCGACGACAAACGCGTCATCGCCACCGTCGAGGCCATCCAGCGCGAACTGACCACCCCAGACGGCCTCGTCCTGCGCTACCGCACCCACGACGACCACACCGGCGACCACACCGGCGACCACACCGAGAACGTCGACGGACTCCGCGGCCACGAGGGCGCCTTCCTGGCCTGCTCGTTCTGGCTCGCCGACGCCCTCACCGCGATCGGCCGCGTCCAGGAGGCCCGGGAGCTGTTCGAGCGCCTCCTGGCCCTGCGCAACGACCTCGGCCTGCTCGCCGAGGAATACGACCCTGTCGCGCGGCGCCAGCTCGGCAACTTCCCACAAGCCTTCAGCCACCTCGCCCTGGCCGACACCGCCACACTCCTCACCACCTGCGACAACCCGCCCTTGCCGACCCAGCGAACCCAGCCCGCCGGGACTCCCCCCGAACGGGAGCAGAACACGCTCACGGTGGCGGGTGTGCGGTAGGAGCGCGGCTGAGCACGCCGAACACCAGAGGTCGCCACCATCGATCCCCTTCAACGTCTCTAGACCAGAGTGGAGTTCTTCGTGCAGATCGAACCAGGCCGCCCCCTTCGCAGGGCCATGCTGGGCGGTGCCACTGTCCGGATCGGTGAACTCGCCGGCCATGGCCGCCCCAGCGAGGACCGGGTGGTCACCACCGCTGACGCCGTGATCGTCCTGGACGGCGTCTCGACCGTCACCGACGACCAGCCCCGAGGCGGCTGGTACGCCGACACCCTGGGCGCGGCCATCGCCGAACTCCTGTCCCGGGATGCGGGCATGGACCTGCGCCAGGTCCTGGCCGCGGCGATCCAGGCCGTGGCCGGCGACCACGGCCTCGTCCCCGGTTCGTCCCCGGCCTGCACCGTGGCGGTCGTGCGTCGGCGGGCGGATCGGATCGAGGCGGCCGTCCTCGGGGACAGCCCCGTCGTCGCCATCGGCCGCGACGGCACGGTGCACGCGGTGTGTGACGACCGGCTCGCCCGGCTGGTCGACGCCCAGCCGCCGGTACGGGAGTACCGCGATCTCCTGCGTGCCGGGCACGGCTTCGGCGAGCGGCACCGCCAGATCCTCCAGGAGCTGCGCGGCTTCCAGGGCGGCGTGGTCAACCGCCCGGACGGTTACTGGATCGCCGAGGCCGTGCCCGAGGCGGGCCTCAACGCGGTCACCGCCTCGTGGTCGGCCAGCGACCTGGCCGAGGTCGTGGTCGCCACCGACGGCATCACCGCCGGCGTCGAGGAGTACGGGCTGTACTCGTGGCAGGAACTCGCCCGGGCGTGCCGACAGGACGGGCCGCAGGCGGTCGCCGACGCCATCGCCCGCGCCGAGCATCAGGACCCCGCCGGACAGCTGTGGCCCCGCTACAAGGTCAGCGACGACAAGGCCCTGGTCTGGTGGCCGTTCACCGGCGTCGAGCGGGTGAGTGAGCAGGAGGTGGCCGACGCCCCGGGCTCCGCCGGTCTGGTCACCATCGCGAACCTCAACGCCTACAAGCTGCACCCCCGCGACGTGGGCACCGCGGGGTGGAGGGCCCGGGTCACCGCGATCCGCGAGGTCGCCCCGGACGTCCTGTGTCTGCAGGAGGTCCTGGTCGACGAGGACGCACCCCAGGACGCCGACGAGAACGGGATCGTCGAAGCGGCGAAGCGGCGAAGCGGCACCACCGCTGGGACACGCAGGCCGCCGCCGTCATCGAGCGCCTGGCCCGCGAGTGCGGACTCACCGCCACCACCGTGCGCTCCGACGGCAGCCCCGGGCCCGTCGCGATGGCCCGCAACGCCGACCGGCCCTGGTACACCGCCGTGCTGTGGAACCCCGCCACGGTCACCCCGGTGCCCGGCGGGTTCCGTGCCTACGGGTCGCCGGACTACTGGCACGGCTGGAGCCCCGAGGCGCTGGCGGCCCTGGCGAAGCAGAAGCGGACCGACGAAGACCCTCTCAAGTGGGTTCATGAAAACCTCCGGGCGCTGGAGGATCGCGCCAGGACGACCCGCGGCCGTCGCGGGCAGTTCCTGTCGGACTGCGCCGCCGCCCTGCGGCCGGCCGCCCTTCTGACCGTAGACGACCTGGAGCCCGGGAAGACGTGGTCCGGCATGCCGCCGATGCTCGAAGATGCCCGCGGCGCCCTGGACGCGGTCCACGTGGTCCTTACCGCAGGCGCCACTGGCAACGTCGACTACTGACAGTGATGATGTTCATGGTGACGCTGCGGGCGGGTCTGACCCACCTACTGACTGACGTCTCGACTGTCCTGTTTTGGGATTTGTCGGCCCGCCGGGCGTCACCACGCACGCGGCCGGACGGGCGCTTGTGACTTCATAGGAGCTTGTCGCAGAAGCCCCGTCACTGTCTTGTCCACCCGCCCGACCGGCGCGTGCCGCCCTCGGCACGGACAAGCGGCAAGGACGGACATGACCAGCATGACGCATGACGGCCCGGAGATCACCGGCGGAGTCGACACCCACGGCCTCACCCACCACGCGGCGGTGATCGACCCCATCGGCCGACACCTGGCCGACCGGGAGTTCCCCGCGACCATCCGGGGCTACCGGGACCTCCTGGACTGGATGCGCTCGCACGGCGCCCTGAGCGCGGTCGGCGTGGAAGGCACCGGCGCCTACGGGGGCCGAACTCACCCGGGTACTGACCGCCGCCGGGGTCACGGTCGTCGACGTCGACCGGCCGGATCGAAAGACCCGACGCATGAAGGGCAAGTCCGACCCGATCGACGCCTACGCGGCCGCAACAGCTGTCCTCTCGGGCCGGGCCACCGGGACACCCAAAAGCCGGGACGGCGCGGTCGAGGCCGTCCGCGTCCTGCGGATCGCCCGCCGAAGCGCGATCAAGGCCCGCACCCAGGCGATGAACCAGATCAGGGGCCTGCTCGTCGCAGCGCCGGCGATGCTGCGAGAGCAAGCCGCCGGTTTCAAGCGGACGACACTGATACGCACGCTCGCCCGGTTGCGGCCCGGCGACGACCTCTCCACGCCACTGGCCGCGACCAGGGCGTCACTGCGACGCCTCGCCCGACGCCACCAGGCGATGGACGAAGAGATCGCTGAGCTCGACGTCGAGATCGCCCCGCTGATCAAGCAGGCCGCCCCCGCACTGCTGGAGCTGTTCGGCGTGGGCCCCGAGACCGCCGGCCAACTCCTGGCATCCGCCGGGGACAACCCCGAACGCATGCGCTCCGAGGCCGCGTTCGCCCACCTGGCCGGAGTCGCGCCGATCCCGGCCTCCTCCGGCCGCACCCACCGCCACCGCCTCAACCGCGGCGGGGACCGGGCCGCGAACAACGCCCTGCACACCATCGTGCTGGTCCGTCCTGCGCTACGACGAACGCACCCGCGCCTACGTCGAGCGCCGCACCACCGAAGGACTGTCAAAGAAAGACATCATGCGCTGCCTCAAGCGATTCGTCGCCCGCGAGGTCTACCGCGCCCTGACCAGCAAACTAACGACACAAATCACTACTCAAACCGATCTTGCTCCTGCGGCTTGACGTCTATAGGAGCATCCGCCCGCTTCCCTGGGCCCGAGGTCCCAGGACGTACGGCGCCACCGTGGAGCCTGCCAGTCGATCGGCCTGGCGGAGACAATCCTGGCGGTGCTGTCCGTGCCGTCCGGCGCGACCACCTGTACGGCACCGGTGTGCGGCAGCACTGCATCCGGCCTGTGGCGCCCCCGTACCCGGCCGGGAGCGGGTTCGGTGAGGTCGAACCGGCGCAGCGCCGCCCACACGGTCCACTCCCGCAGGGCGATCCCCGCCCAGACGGCCTGGTCCTCCTCGGTGTCCAGTTCGACCAGCAGCGGTGACCAGGATCGGTCCGGCCGGCGGGATCCGCGTTCCAGCAGCACCGCGCACCGGCGCGGCGAGACGACGCCGACGACGTCCTCGATCAGCAGGTCGTGGAGAAGCCGTCCAAGGGCAAGATCGACCGCATCGTCCTCCAGTCCCGGCAGGGACGCCAGGAGCAGGCCGTAGGCCGTACCTTCGTGGAGGAAGTCGCAGGCCCCAGGGCCGGTCGCGTACACACCGGCGTCGAGAACGTTGTCGTCACGGGTGTACGGCGAATCGCCGTGATCCCGGTACAGTGCCAGGCTGACGCGCGGGGGCGCGGAAGGTCCCCGGTCGTCCACCACGACCCTGGACTACGCTCCGGCTCTGTCGCCGAGCACGGCGCTCCCCGCCAGCCCCGCCCCCAGTCCGCGGTCGGGGCGCTCCCGCAGCATCTCCGCCAGCACATGCTGGCGCGCACCGATTGCCGCCGACGCTCCAGAACTCACGGCCTCACGGTGGCAGGCCAGCATGCGCCCCACCTGCCGGGCCGCCTCGGTCCCGTCTCCGACGGACGCCGCCACCTCCTCCAGCAACGCCGTCACCAACGGCGCGCCGAACCCGAACGGCGTTCGCGGGAAACGATGCAAGGCCTCCGCAAGCAGCCGCACTGCCTCCTCACGCCCCTGGACACCACCGATCCGCTGCTCCGCCCAGGCCGTCAGGCACTCCGCCCACTCCCCGGCACTGGCCAATCCCGTCATCGGCGGTCAACTGCCCGAACAACGCGTCCGGTTGCACGTCGGTCCTGTTCCTCTCCATCCGGCCCAGCCTCATGCTGCTCAGTCCGAACACCGCACCCAGAGTGCCATCTCCGCGGACAGGGCATCCGGCGTGCGTTCACGCAGGCTACCGCGCGGCCGGCTTCGCTACTGCGGCCCAGTTCCCGTGATCACCGATCACCGATCACCGATCACCGATCGGGAACTGCGTTACGCCGATCACCCTTGGCTCGTTATCCATGATGTGATGGAGACAACAACTCCCGCCACCATCAGTACATTTCGCCGCGACGGCTACTGCGTGCTGCCGGGCGTCCTGACTGCAGGGCTGATCCGCCGCTGGTGCTCGCTGCTCAGCAGGCGCATCGCCCTCGACCCGCCCGCACCTGACCACACCGGCTCCTACTTCCTGTGGCCGCCGTTGGCCCAGGACACCGAGCTGCGCGACCTCTACGAGATCAGCGGGATCACCGACGCAGTCCAGCCGTTCCTGCGTATGGGGCTAGGCCTTCCGGCGCCGGAAGTCGCGCAGCTCGCCTTCACCCTGCCTCCGCACCCCCACCACCCCGGCGCCCCGCACATCGACGGCCTCACCCCCACCGAGAACGACGGCCGCCCGGGGACCTTCACCCTTCTCGCTGGCCTGCTGCTCACCGACCAGCAGCAACCCGACCGCGGCAACCTGTGGGTCTGGCCCGGCAGCCACCTTCGCGCCGCCGCCTGGCTCCGCGAGCACGGGGCTGACGCGCTACGCGACAGCGCCCCGTACCCGCCTGTGGAGCTGCCCGCCCCACTTCAGGTGATCGGCTCGGCCGGGAGCCTGGTCCTCGCGCACTACCTGCTCGCCCACAACATCGGCGGCCACTTCGGCACGGCCGACGACAAGCGCCGCGAGACCGTGTACTTCCGACTGCGCGCCGCCGGCCACCGCGAACGCTGGCGTACGGCCGTGACGGACCCGCTGTGGGAGTTCGCGCCCCCGGACAACGGCGAGGACTTCACCCTGGGGTAGCGGGCAGTGATCGCCGTTCTGCAGAACACTGGCGGGGTGGTGTCCGGCTGAGCGGAGGCCAACACGACGTCAAGGCATCACCCCAGACCGAGTGGATGTTGGACCGGCCCTTTCCTTGATGCTGCCCTCCACCCTCCTTGGCCGGACGATGAGTCCTCGGCGAGCCAGCACTGCCATGGTCTCGGCGGCTGCGTCCTTGACTGCCTTCGTGTTCACCACGCGCGACAGCATCAAGGCGATACGACCGAGGCCACACCGCCCCCTGGGTGAACCACCTGTTCCAGGGCCGGATACCCACTGCCCGGGCACTCCGGTAGCGCGTAGTCCGGAGAGATGGGGCCCGATCGGGCGGCTTCAGGAAGAAGTGCTCTCTCCGAAGCAGCCCGATCGGGTTGCTGAATTGGCCGAGCACCGCGCCTACATCTTCAGGATCAGCGTCTCGGCGTCCGCCAGTTCTGCAGCGCTGCCCTCCGTAGCCTCGCGCAGCGCCGTCAGCCTCTCCATCCACTGGATCCGCTGGTCGGCCGGGAGCGGTTCCTCGCCCAGTTGGGTCCGCAGGTCGATCGCTTCCTTGAAACCGGCCATGAGCTCGCGGGCAGCGGCGCCGGCGCGCTGGTAGCCGCCTTCGACCAGTTCGATCCGCGCGGCCATCTCCTGGCGCAGGCCAGCGAGCCGGTCCCGCGGGTCCTCCGGCGCTTGCCCGTTCGCGGTGGTCAACGTGGTACCGGCGCTGCCGCCGGAGGCCGCGGTGCCCTCGGCCGTGGTGTTCGCGTCGTTCCCCGAGTTCGTACTCTGGGCGAGGTCCGGCGGGAACATGTCGTCGAACCACGCCTTGTCCGCGACGAGGCCGGTGGGCGCGCCGTCGATGCCCGGGACGAGGATCATCCCGGGGACGATCGGGCTTCGCTGGTCCTCGCCTACCTCTCGTTCGCCGTAGCAGATCGGCTTGCCGCCGTCGGGGGCCTGCGGCGCCAGGACGGAGTCGGGGTGCCCCAGGACGGAGCGCGCGAAGGCGAGCAGGAGGACGCGGCTGAGGTTCTCCGCCCCTGCCCTGTAGGCCATGGTGAGTGCCGCGACGGCGTTGGTAGGGCTGCGGCGCACGCCCTTACGCCCGGCTCCGGCCTCGCTGCCCTGGCCAGGCGTGACGAGGGGCTGGGGGGCATGGATCAGCGCGGGCACCATGCGTCGGACCAGTGCGGCCCATGCCGTCGGTTCGCCGGCCTCAGCCCGCAGAAACAGTTCCTTAAGCGGCCTGGGGTCCTGGTTGGAGCCCTCCTTGGCGTCCGTCACCGTGAACAGGCCGAGCGCCGAAAGGTGGTTGGCCCGGTGGAGGAACAGCTGCGCGACGGCCGCCGACCACAGCCGCGTACGGGTTTCGGCGTTCGGGGCCTTCGTCTGGCTCCATGCCGGCTCCTGCAGGCTCGCCCGGACGATCGGCCAGAACGCCCCGGTGTCGCGCACCTGCCGCTTCCCGTTGCCGGGCCGGGCCGGGGGGATGTCCGGGAAGACCAGCGCGGTGATGGCCCGGACGGCGATGTCCCGCAGGGTGACCGGCGAGACCTTCTCGTCTGCGGGCAGGAGGGCGGCCAGGGGGTCGAGGGGGCCGTTCGCCGTCAGGGCGTTGCGGACGCCGTCCAGGTCGAGGAGGTCCGCGCCCTGGGCCTCGGGGAACGTCTCGCCGAGCAGCGCGACAAGCTGGTCGTCCCTGGCGTAGGCGTCGACGAGGGTCGCGAACAGGGCGACCAGTCGGGCGCCCTCCTCGTAGGGCTGGATTCCGCGGAGGTGGTCGTTGACGTTCAGCCCGCGCAGCACGTGCTCCAGTGCGGCCGGCTTGCTGCAGCCGACGACGATCTCCATCGGCACCGTGGCGAGCTTCGCAGCGCGCCGGGCCGTGTGCTCCGGCTCCGTCTCCTCGTTGGCGTCGGCCTCGTTGAGGCGGTGCGAGATTCGATTGAGGACCTCCCGCTGGTTCAGGAGCCGCACGCTGGGGTCGTGCTTGTCCGACGGCAGTGCCACGAGGGTCCGCGGCATGCCGGTGACGATGTGCTCGGGGCGCAGGCCGAAGACGTCGAGGCGGGCCAGGGCCCGGTTGTTGGCGGTCACAGCGACCATCCGCCACAGTTCGGAGAGGGTTCCGTCCGCGTTCCTGATACGCCATTGCTGCAGGACGCTCATACCGCGCGAGAGCTGGCCGGCGGCGACCAGGGACTCGGCGAGGTCGTATCCGCGACCTTTGCCGAAGCGCTGCAGCTGGTCGGCCGCGTAGCGCTGGATGTGGACGGCCTGCTCGTAGGTCTGCTCGGCGAGGGTGAGCGCGGCCATGGGCTCACCGTTCTCCTCGGCCGCCCGCACCACGGGGCGAGGGCGGCGGTTGCCGAGCGCGGTGAGCAGGACGGTCCTGTGGCTGTCGGCTTCACGCGACTGCCGGGCGGCGTTCGCCAGTTTGGTCTCTGCGGCGGCGAGGGCGGTGGCGTAGTGGGGGTCGCCGCTCGGGGCGCGGCGGCGGGTTTCGCGTTCCTTCTCGGCCGTTTTCCTGGCCTTTTCGGCGGCGTCGAGCGCGGTCTCGGCGGCGATCAGGTCGGCGACGCGCTTGATGGCCTCGGGGCTGGGAGGGGACCAGGTACCGACGGTGCGGTCGTTCAGGTCCCACGGGGCCACGGCGGCGCCGTGGACGTCACAGATGAGCAGGAGGACGCGGTCGTTGCCGGACTCCACCACCCTCGATGCCGTGGGGTTGAGGATCTTCTTGCCCCGCGTGGTGCGGACGAGCTTCTTGATCTCGGTGTCGCCGAGGGAGGTGGCGAGGCCCTCCGTGACTGCGGCACGGGGCGGGGGCACCAGTCCCTGCTCCTCGCAGGTGTTCTCGACGGCGTCCGCCAGGTGCTCGGCCCACGGCTGGGTGCCGATGTACGAGTAGATGCCGGTAGGTCGCTTGCTGGCCATGAGGTCTGTCCTTCTCCCGGCCGAGCCGGGCAGCAGAGCACGCCTCCGTCGGTCGGGGCGTGACACGCGCCCGAGGAGCCGACCTCGTGCCAGCGGGAGATCCGCTCCAGGAGCCGGACGGCGTCCTGCGCGACCCGCTACATACGATTCAGCTGCCGACGCCTGCAGAGGAGGGATCACACCAAACAACACCCACAGGCCGGGTGTCTGGGATCTCGCATCTGGTTCCTGCTCCGCCGACGGCGGCATGAGGCAGACATCGGTGATGAACCACCGACGTGCGGCACCGACTGTGCCAGCACCCGGGGCGGGTCTGCGCACATCAGCCGGATCATTCACCCGATCGGGTGGAGTCCTCCTCAACAGGCCGCCCCGGCAAGCAGGTTGCCGCTTCGAGCATCGAAGCGGCAACGCAGCCCAAGGGCGTCTCCTCAGGCGGCGCTCCGAGGGGTTCGCGGACGCAGAAAGTGCAGCAGGTCCGCGGTGATCACGCGGTAGCTGCCACCAACCTCCACGACGGTGACCGGGTAGCGGCCCTCGCGGACCATGCGGTACCCCGCCGTCCTGCTGAGCGAGAGCAGCTCGTTGGCCACCGGCAGTGGGATCGCAGGCGGGAGAGCCGCGAGAGCCTCCGGCGAGTACCTCTCCGATCGGGCAACCAGGGCTGCATTCACGGCAACTTTCCCTCCCACGTGCTGTTCTCTGTGCGAGAAACTTCTATCACATCTGCCATGGGAGCAGAAGAATGGTGCTGTATTCTTCTGCTGTGGAAGATTCCAAGATGCAGTGGCCGTCGGCGCTGACGGCGCGGATCGCCCAGACGATCAAGACGCAGCGGGGTCAACTCGGCATGACGACGGCCGACCTGTCGTCAGCGTGCGAGGCGAGAGGTGTACCGATCGCTGCGAACACCATCACCAAGATCGAGAAGGGGAAACGGGACTCACTCAAGCTGGAGGAGGCAATCGTCCTCGCCCATGCCCTCGACCTGCCGCTCGTGGCACTGCTCATTCCACTGATGGGCCAGGCCGACATCGACCTCCTGCCCAACGTGACCACCCCCGTCTGGCAGGCAGCGGCCTGGATCACCGGCGAGGACTATCCGGGCGATGCCCCACATCCCGGCTCGGCCCGTGCCGTGCTCGCCGTCTTCCGCGAACACGACGTCGACGTGCGCACCGCACTGATCTCCACCCGCGAGGCCCACAACCGCCGTCTTCAGGCTCGTCAGGCCCTAGGCTCAGCCCGCTACGAGCAGTTGTCCCGACGAGCGGAAGAACTCGATCGCATGGCCCACGAGGACTGCGCGCGACTCAAGGCGCTCCGGGATCAGATGCGTGTCAATGGGCTCCAGCCAGCACCGCTTCCGGCTGCGCTCGAGTTCGTCGAAGCCCCCACCAGTCCGATCGCCGGGTAACTCGGACACTCTGCTTGGGGCCCCGGCACACACCGCCACACCTTCCGCCGGTTCCCCCCATCGTCACAACCGACGGTCTCCGAGACGGCCTTCGCCTCGGGGGACGCGTGGAGCAAGGACCCGCTCCGCGGCCGACTGGGCGGGCGGCCGGACAGCATCGGCCCGGGGCTGTCCGGCCAGTGGAGCACGAAGGTAACGCCGGGCCGGCTGATCTGGTGCTCGATCAGCAGGACGAGCTTGGGCGGCAGCAGGACCGCCGCGTCGTGAGCCGCGCAAGTGCCGCGTCGTACCGCGCCTGGACTTCCGCGCCAGCTGTTACCCACTACCGGGCGGCGAGCGCCCCGTACCGCGCCGTCCTCGCAGCCGGAGGACTCCGCCTCCCGGGCCGCCAGGTCGAGCTGGGTGCTGCCCTCAGCTTCGTTCCCGAGCCCCAGTAAGGCCTCGCCCCTTACTCTGAGCAGCATGACGCGGGGGCCGTCGGCGGTGCCCGGTCGATTGTCGAAGGCCAGGGCCTGGCTGGCAATGGCGAGGGCCTGGTCCCATTTTCCGGCGTCGGCCCGGTGCCGGGCGAGGTGTTGCAGGGCAAGTCTCTCCACGGCCCGGTCGCCGCCCTGGCGCGCCAGCTCCACAGCGCGCTCGCATCCGTTGGCAGCCTCGTCCAAGCCGCCGAGGGATGCCTGTGCCATGGCCAACACGATCAGGGCGTTGGCTTCGGCGATCGCGTCGCCTGCCCGGGAGACGAGTGCGGATGCGGCCCCCAGGTGGGCCATTGCCTCCAAGGTGCGCCCTTCCTCGATCAGGACCCAACCGAGGACGTTGAGCACGCACGACTCGCCGTACTGATTGGCGTCGGCCCGTTCCGATGCGGGGGCGGTGTGCAGTAGCGGGACCCAGTCGTCCCGTACGCGCCAGACGATCAGTGGCCACATTGTCAGGACGATCCGCCAGGCCCTGCTGTGCAGTCCGGTGGCGTACGCCGCGGCGACCGCCAGTGTGAGGTCGTTCCTCTCGGCGGCGTACCAGGTGCCAGAGCCATTCACTGGGCGGTAGGTTCCCCGGGCCGCGCCGCCCGGCGGCGGGGCACCGATCGCCGTCAGTACCTCATTGGCCGCCCACCACCGGATCTCGCACCACCCGCCATGCGGCCCTGGGAGTCGGACGAGGCGTGCTCACCGGCGAAGTGCAGCCAGCCCTGGGCCGGGCGCCCACCTGTTCCACGCGCAGGAGGCAGCAGGTCACCATGACGCTGGCGACCTGCCCCCAGAGGACATAAACCCGCTTCACGCGGTCGCAGCGGCAGCTCTCTTAGCACAAGATCGGCTCGCTACAGCGAGCCATCCACCGCGAAAACTCGACATGTGCCCACCACGAGGGTGCGTATCTCGTTCATTCGCATGAGTGGAAGTAAATCATTGAACCCGCGCAAGCGCGCTCTGATCGGAGTTCGGCTCTCAGTAGCCACCGAAGAAAGTACGTCGCCAGCACGCCAACGCGAAAAGGGCCGGCTCATGGCCCAGATGAAGGACTATCAGATCGTCGGTTACGCCGAGGATCTGGATGTCTCTGCCACGAAGTTTCGGCCGATCGATCGTCCACAGTTGGGCGATTGGATGAAGAATCGGCACCACGAGTTCGACGTCATGATCTTCTGGAAGCTGGATCGAATCGTCCGAAGCCCGGCCGACCTTTCTGACATGATCCGCTGGTGCGACGAGCACCGCAAGAATCTCATCTTCGTCGACGACACATTCGACCTCTCCAGCGATCTGGGCGAGGCAATGGCCTACATGGCTTCGGTATTCGCACGCATGGAGGCCAGGAAGATATCCGCACGAGTTGCGGACGCCCACCGATACCTCAAAGGGACACGTCGCTGGGCCGGCGGCCGCCCACCTTATGGCTATCGGATAGTCCCGCTCGACGGCGGCGGGAAGGTTCTTGAGATCGATCCAGTGACCTCTGCCATTGTTCGACAGATGTACCACTGGGCAATCGCCGGGGTGGCGCAATGGGAGATGGCCCGAAGGCTGAACCGGCAAGAGGTGCCAACGCCACGGAACTGGATCCGGCTGCAGAACAGCCTGCCTGTCACGCCGGCCCAGTGGAATCCTGCATCGATCGGGAAGATTCTCACCTCACCCGCTTGCACTGGCCTGAAGATGACCGGTGGATCCACGGGGTTCCGCCGGATTGTCTACGACACCCAAGGCAATCCTGTACGCGCAGCCGACGCGATCCTCAGCCCAGATGAATGGCAGCTTCTCCAAGCTGTTCTCGGGGCGGCACGTCCAACTCGCAAGAGGCGGGTCAGTGAGCCCTATCCGTATCTCGGCTCCGTATTCTGCGCCCAATGTGGGAATGTTGCTTACCGCCAGGTAAACCGGATAGGGGAAACCGGGTACGGGTACTACCGGTGCGGCGCTCCCCCTGGAAATTCGGCGAAGCGGTGCGACACCGCATCCCCCATGGAATTCGTCGAGGAGCAGTTCAAGGCTATCGTGACCCATTTGTTTTCGACAGTACAGGCAGTCGAGCCGATACCGCTCGATGCATCCCTGGTCCACGGCGAAACAATCGTTTCCATATCCAGGGCGATGAATGATATTCGGACCGAGAAGGACATGGGCCTCTACGAGTACGAGGGTGGGAATGAGGAGTACCTTCGGCGCATCAACGGATTGGCAGAGCGCCGGAGGGTCGTGGCGAAATCGGTGCTACCGTCCCCAAGGGCCATGCGCCCCACGGGGTCGACGATCGCTTCGGAATGGGCCGGCAGCGATGTTGCCGGCCAGCGCCAGCTCCTCTTGAAGTCCAAGGTGAAGGCCTACATGTGCAAGAGCGCCCTCAGCTTTGTGTTCCCCGACGACCTGCGGAAGGAGCTGGCCTCCGTCTGAACGTTCCTCCATCACACGGCGTAGCGGCGAGGGCCTCCCTCGCCGCTACGCCGACCTCCCGACTACCCCGGGCACCTTGTGCACTCCAACTTCGGTACCCGTTCTTCGAGTTCGGCGGGCAAGCACCAACCTTCGACGGCGGGGGTCATGTAGAGGCGCGCCTTGAGGCCGAGGAGGAGCTGGCGGCGGTGTTCCTGATCGGCCCCGGTCCAGGCGTCGGCGAAGGTCTGACCCGTCTCGACTTCCACCCAGGCGGAGGGGCGTTGCGGGAGTGCGGCGAGGCGGCGGCGTTCGTCGACGAGGACTTCGAGGGCTTCGGCGTACTCGTCGTCGCCACCGGGGTAGTCGAACAGGTTGCGGCGCTTCTCTTCGCGGAGATCCTTCATCGCCACGGTGACGTGGTTGAGCTGCTCGGTGTGGTCCTCACCGGGGATGAACCGGCGCACCGTCATCGCGAGGCCGGCCAGGCGCTCGACCAGCGCGCTGATCGCCGCGGTGACGCGCTCGCCCTTGACGGACTGGCCCTTGCAGGTCGGCTTCCCTGCTGACTTCGCGCACCGGTAGTACTCGTACACCTTGCCGTTCTTGGCGACGTTCACCTGCCGATAGAACCGGTAACCACACCGGTCGCAGTGCGGCACACCGAGCCAGGGTGAGGCGCCGTTCGAGCGTTCCTTCGTGATCGCGCGCTCGTCCATCGCCGCCTGGATCGCCGCCCACTCCTCCTCCGTGAACAGCGGCTTCGCCATGCGGATCGGCAGACCCTTCGCGTCCCGGGCGATCTTGCGCGCCTTCACGGAGCGACCGGTCAGCTTCAGGCCCATCGTCGCCGGCGAGCGCAGGATCTTCCCCACGCTGGTGGGATTCCAGTGGTTCGACGGCGGCATCTTGCGCTTGCTCGTGTAGCTGTCGCCCTGGTTCTTGTACGCGTGGGTCGCCGGAGTATCGAAGCCGGCCGCCTCGAGAGCGGTGGCGATCATCCACTGGCTCTGCCCCTCCAGGAGAAGCTTGCCCATGTACCGCACCGCCTCGGATGTCACCAGGTCCGGTTCCAGCGTTCGGCCTCCACCTGGACGGTCCACGATCCGGTACCCGTACGGTGGCTGCCCGCCAGCCCAGCGGTCCGTCTTGCGCAGGTGCTTGTGCGCGGCCGTGACGCGGGCCTTGATCCGCTTGAGCTCCATCTCCGCGAAGATCGACGCCAGCATCAGGAAGACCTTCGCCAGCTCGTTCCCGAACGACGACTCCCGGCCCTCCCGGTAGTCCAGGGTGATCCCGTCGTCCGTGAACACCAGGACCTTGTGGTTCTCCTCCGCCCAGTGGGCGACATCGGCGCAGTCCTTGGCCGACCGGAACGCCCGGTCCACCTTCGCCCACACCAGCGCGTCCCACTCGCCCTGCCGCTCGGTCAGCCACGGCCCCAGATCCGGGCGCTTCCAGGGCGTGATGTCGGCGGAGACGTCCAGGTCCTCGAACGACCCGACGATCTCCCACTCCTTTGACAGCGCGTGCCGGGTCGCTGTCTCTGCCTGAATCAGGTGCGAGACCTTGCCCTCGTTGCCGTGCGTGTCCGACACACGCGAACCAACCACCGCCCGAACCGGCACCGAAGCCGTCATGATGCTCACAGGAGGTCCCCTACCGCCCAGGCCAGCAAGCACCCTCGAACAGGCTGCACTCGAACGGGTGGACCCTTTTCGAAAAGGTGTCGTTCCGCTGGAGGATCGACCTCCAGGTCGCCACCCCGGGCCTCGCCGCCAAGGCCGTCGAGGCCTACGTCGAACGCGCCGCCACCCACACCGAACGGTGGTCCGACCACGCACCGGTCACGGCCGTGTTCGATCTGAACAACTAGGCAGCAGAAACCGGTAGTTCGACAGAATCAAGAGGCGGCCCCGACGCGGGGCATTCCACACGTCGGGGCTTCCTCCCGGTAGCGCATACGCCAGCGGCGAAGGAAGTCGCACGGCACGCCCGGAGTGGATTTTTCAGCAAAGCGATTCACGTGACCGCCCGGTGCGGCAGCAGGGCTCGGACCGCGCGTCGCGGTCCGAGCCCTGCCCCGTGCGGTGCCCGCGCTGCGGCGGCGGTGCGTCAGCCCTGTACGGTGTCGCCGCCCGCCTGCCCGGCGCCCTCAGCCGTTCCTGCCTTCTCGCGCATCTTGCGCACCAGCTCCGCCTTCTGGTCGGCTGCACCCTGCCGGTCGAGGTTGCGGTGCGGACCGTTGTTCTGCCGTTCGGCGCGGGACTGCCTCTTGCGCTGGCCGCCGCCCATGCCCACGGGGTTGTTGATGTTCTTGCTCACGGTCGTGGGTTCTCCCGGTGGTGAAGTGAAGTGAAGTGATCTACGGATTCATCGGTGGGGGACGGGCGGCGACATCGAAGGACGTCAGCAGGGGCCCATCACGCGCTCACTCGTAAGTCTGGAAGAACATGGCAAAGACGTTACCCGGTTCCGTCGGCCCTGGACACCAACCTTCTCGCCGCTCCCGCGTCGGCCGGGCCTTCGGCGAGCGCCCGGGGCCGACCGGTTCCTTCGGAATCCCAGCACCGCCAGCACCCGCCAGCACCCGCCGGTCGTCGCCGCCCGCCTTGTCACAGATGGGCGTTGCCGGGCCGCACGCTCTGCCGCCACGCCCGGCCGAACGGCAAGCCTTGGACCAGGGTCACCACGTTCAAGAAGGCCGGCCGCAACGGCCAGCGCGGATCCGCGGCGACCGGCCGAACCGGCACGGCCCCCGCTCGTAACCGGGCCCGGCTGACCGGCGGCAGCCGGCCCTTCGCGCTCCAGGCCGGCGACCCTTGTCGCCCGCCCGGTCGGCGGCACCGAGCGGGCGGGCGACAAGGG